>NZ_NFHX01000069.1:0-996 GCF_002161515.1 Faecalibacterium sp. An58 | reverse complement strand
TCCTATACGGTGGTGGACGGCGAAGTTTACTACCGCGAAAATTCGGTCATGACGCCAGTGGAGCTGAGCGGCGACGCAAAGGAGCGGGTCAAGGGGATGGTGGAGCTGCGGAGCATCGTCAATGAACTGATCGCCTACCAGCTGGAAGATTTCCTGGAGTCGGACATTGCCGCCAAGCAGGCCGAACTGAACGCCGCTTACGATGCCTTCACCACAAAATTTGGCTTGCTCAACGACCGCAAAAACGGGCGGCTCTTTGAGGACGATTCCTCTTATTATTTGCTCTGTTCCCTCGAAAATCTGGACGAAAACGGCAAGCTCAAGAGCAAGGCGGATATGTTCACAAAACGGACCATCCGGCCCGAGCGTGCCGTCACCCATGTGGACACTCCTGCCGAGGCGCTGGCGGTGTCCATTGGAGAGAAAGGCCGGGTGGACTTGCCCTATATGGCGGAATTACTGGGCACGCCCGAGGATTTCGGGCGCATTACCGAGGAGCTGCGCGGGGTGATTTTCCAGGACCCTTCCGACCAGAACTGGAAAACTGCCGACGAGTATCTGTCCGGCAACGTCCGCAACAAACTGCAGATCGCCAAGCTGGCCGCTGCGAATGACCCGGCTTTTGAGGTCAACGTGGAGGCCCTGACCGCCGCCCAACCCAAGGACCTTGATGCCACCGAAATCGACGTGCGGCTGGGGGCAACCTGGATCAGCCCCGACATCATCCAAAAGTTTATGAACGAGACCTTTCAAATTCCCTTTTATTTAAGGTACGCCATTCGGGTCAAATTTTCCCCGTCCACCGCCGAGTGGCGGATCGAGGGCAAGACCAAAACGGGCCACAACGACGTCATGGCCTACGAGACCTTCGGCACGGCGCGGGCCAGCGCCTACAAGATTCTGGAGGACACCCTCAACCTCCGGGATGCGCGGGTCTATGACACCGTGGAGGATGACAGCGGCAAACCCAAGCGGGTGTTGAACAAAAAGGAGACC
>NZ_NFHX01000068.1:0-1220 GCF_002161515.1 Faecalibacterium sp. An58 | reverse complement strand
GTCTCGGCGGTGGGCATTTCCTTGCAGGCCAGAAGCAGCCGCTCGCCTGCGGCCAGCTTGTCCTCAAAGTGCATCCCTTTCACGGTCATGCCGCAGAAACCGTCCTTCACCTGGGGGTTGGTCTCTGCCGTTTTGGCGTCCTGTTGCAGGGCGGCAATCTCCGCTTTCTGACACTGGATGCTGGCGGGAAACTCTTTGAGCAGCTTATCCTCCAGCCGGTACTTCTGGCTCTGGTGGTCGGCTTTGAGAACTTTCAGCTTTGCTACCTCCACATCCAGATTCATCTTTTCCTTGATGAGCGGGTTTCCGGCACACAGCGCCTTGACCTCGGCGTAGCTGAGGACCTGTTCGTCCACGTCCTCACAGGAGCGTACCGGGCTTTTACTGGTCATGATCTGCCCAATGAAGCGCTGTTTGTTTTCGAGTGTCTGCCATAAATAGGCATCGAATGTCCCTTCCGTGACGTAGTTGTAAATCTGCACCGTTTTGTTCCGATTGCCCTGCCGGATGATGCGGCCGTTGCGCTGGGTCATGTCCGAGGGTTTCCAGCCTACGTCCAGGTGATGGACGGCCACCAACCGGTCCTGCACGTTGGTGCCCGCCCCCATTTTTGCCGTACTGCCAAGCAAAATGCGCACCTGTCCGGTACGCACTTTGGAGAACAGCTCCTTCTTTTTTGCCTCGGTATCAGCGGTGTGGATGAAGGCCACTTCAGTTTCCGGCACGCCCGCCGCCAGCAGTTTTTTCTTCACATCATCGTAGACATTGAACTGCCCGTCGCCCTTGGGCGTGGACAAATCACAGAACAAAAGCTGAGTCAGCTTGTCTGATTTGCCTTCCTCCCAGATGCGCAGGACGTTGCGAACGCAGGCATTTAGCTTGCTGTTCGGGTCGTCGGGCAACAGCGGATTCATAAGGCGCTGGTCGAGGCCAATCTTCCGGCCATCGTTCGTCACGCACAACATGTTGTCCTCGGAAGCATCCACCATCCCGGCGTTGATCTTGCCCGCCCGCTCCGAAAGGGACTGCACCATTTCCTTCTGAATTTCGGAGGGCTTGACCAGCACTGTCTCAAACTTCGCCTCCGGCACCGGCAGGTGAAGCTGGTCGCTGGTCTTGATGTCCGCCACTTCCTTGAACATAGTCATAAGTTCGGGGAGGTTGAAGAATTTTGCAAAGCGGGTCCGCGCCCGATAGCCGGTGCCCTCGGGAAGCAAGTT
>NZ_NFHX01000067.1:0-1313 GCF_002161515.1 Faecalibacterium sp. An58 | reverse complement strand
GTCTCGGCGGTGGGCATTTCCTTGCAGGCCAGAAGCAGCCGCTCGCCTGCGGCCAGCTTGTCCTCAAAGTGCATCCCTTTCACGGTCATGCCGCAGAAACCGTCCTTCACCTGGGGGTTCGATTCAACTACTTTTGCATCCTGTTGCAGGGCGGCGATCTCCGTTTTCTGACACTGGATGCTGGCCGGAAACTCTTTGAGCAGCTTATCCTCCAGCCGGTACTTCTGGCTCTGGTGGTCGGCTTTGAGAACTTTCAGCTTTGCTACCTCCACATCCAGATTCATCTTTTCCTTGATGAGCGGATTGCCGGCGCACAGCGCCTTGACCTCGGCGTAGCTGAGGACCTGCTCGTCCACGTCCTCACAAGAACGGACCGGCGATTTCGAGGTCATGATCTGTCCGATGAAGCGCTGTTTATTCTCAAGGGTCTGAAACAAGTACGCATCGAATGTCCCCTCGGTGACGTAGTTGTAGATCTGAACCGTCTTATTCCGGTTGCCCTGTCGGATGATGCGGCCGTTGCGCTGGGTCATGTCAGAGGGTTTCCAGCCCACATCCAGATGATGAACGGCAACAAGACGGTCCTGCACGTTGGTGCCCGCCCCCATTTTTGCCGTACTGCCAAGCAAAATGCGCACCTGTCCGGTGCGCACTTTGGAAAACAGTTCTTTCTTTTTGGCCTCGGTGTCGGCGGTGTGAATGAAGGCCACCTCACTTTCCGGCACGCCCGCTGCCAGCAATTTTTTCTTCACATCATCGTAGACGTTGAACTGCCCGTCGCCCTTGGGAGTGGACAAATCACAGAACAAGAGCTGGGTCAGTCTATCCGCTTTGCCTTCTTCCCAAATGCGCAGGACATTTCGGACGCAAACGTTAAGCTTGCTGTTTGGGTCATCGGGCAAAAGAGGGTTCATGAGGCGCTGGTCGAGGCCAATCTTGCGGCCGTCGTTCGTCACACACAACATATTGTCCTCGGAAGCATCCACCATCCCGGCGTTGATCTTGCCCGCCCGCTCGGAAAGGGACTGCACCATTTCCTTTTGAATTTCGGATGGCTTGACCAGCACTGTCTCAAACTTCGCCTCCGGCACCGGCAGATGGAGCTGGTCACTGGTCTTAATGTCCGCTACCTCTTTGAACATAGTCATGAGTTCCGGCAGGTTGAAGAATTTCGCAAAGCGGGTCCGCGCCCGGTAGCCGGTGCCCTCGGGAAGCAAGTTGTCAAGAGGTTTTTCGCATTTTTTCTAAATGATCCAAATTAGAGTGTCTGGCTTCGTTGAGAATGTCCTGAACACAGGCTTCACGAATTGCAG
>NZ_NFHX01000066.1:0-1479 GCF_002161515.1 Faecalibacterium sp. An58 | reverse complement strand
TCAAATCCTCCTGTGTGTAGCCCTTACCCAGACTGCGCAGCCGGACCGGCTTTTTCCAGCCAGGCGCGCAAAGCGTGATGTGCTTGCCCCGGCGTTCCACGATGCAGCCGGACTTTTTCAGTTCCGCCAGCAGAGTGTCCAGGTCGGTGGGCTTTTGCTCCAGCGCCCGATCGATGGCAAGGCGCAGCGTCTCCCGGTGGGAGGGCTTGGCGGCATCGCCCAGCCACTTGTTGTAGCTCTTGCTGTGAGGTTTTGGATTTTCCACAATGGAGTAGCCGTTTTCGATGCAGATGGTATCGCTCAGCCGCCGCACTGCCCGGGTGCTGCCCAGAAAATTGCGGAACTTGCGGTCGCAGTCCAGATTGACCGCATTCCAAATAATATGGTTATGGACGTGCGCCTTGTCGATGTGGGTGCAAACGATGAAGGCGTGATTGCCTTTTGTGAAGCGCCGCGCCAGCTCCTGCCCCAGGCGGTTGGCCTCCTCCGGCGTGATTTCCCCCGGCACAAAGGACTGCCGCAGGTGATAAGCGATGATGTCATCCTTCCCGCGCACCCTACCGGTGGCAGCAATGTACTGCCGCTTGGCCAACAGAAACTCGGCATCTGCAATTTCGCCGTTGCACTGGTAGCTGGTCACGAGCCGCCCTTCATCGGTCTTTGCCGGGTTCTTCACATAGTTAATACTATCCTGAATGGCCCGCCGTACCGACCGGCCCTTGCCGGTGTGCAGCGGCATGATACTTGTGGTTGCCATTATATCCTCCTAAAACAAAAAGAGCGGCCTGCTCGCGCAGGCCGCCGTTGTTATTCCAGTTCATCTGATGTATCTTCATCAAAGGCATCTTCCAGAAAGTCCAGCTTATCCTCCCAATCCTCCTCGTATACAAATCGCTCTCTGGGCGGGAAGCGCATTTCATATATATGTTGTGCCAGCGCCCGCACCTCCGGCCGCCGGTCTTTGGTCCGGTTGCGCAGCCAGGCCAGCTGCTCTTTGGACAACCGCCACGGCAGATTCAGCAGCCGGTTGACGGCCATCATCTCTGCCTTCTTTTCGGGAGGCAGGGAAGCACAGGCTTTGCAGATATGCGCCGCATGGCCCCGACCGCTGAACTTTTCATTCGCCTTATATTCGCCGCAAACTTTGCAGTAATGGCCGCGTTTTTTCTTCATGGTTTAACCATAGATCCTTTCCTGAATGAAATACCGCACTCCTTGCACCCTGCCCAGCAGCCAAAAGGCAGCCGCCGGCAGCCCGAAGGGGCTGGCCAGAAACGCCAGCACCAGGTAGATGATAAAACCTTCCACCGATGCAGAGAGCAGCAGGATCGCCAGCGCCAAAAGAGAAAGTACCGCGCTAGCCAGGCCCAGCACCACGCTGGACACGCACACCAGCCAGGTGAAAAACCAGACGAACAGGGCCAAAACAAGGCTCACCGGAGCAAAAAGAAGTTTCAGCATGAACCTGAGTAAAAAGAT
>NZ_NFHX01000065.1:0-1555 GCF_002161515.1 Faecalibacterium sp. An58 | reverse complement strand
AGTTCCTGCAGCGAACTGTACTGCCGGGCATCCAGAGGCTTGCCATCCAGCTTCCGCTCGATCTTGTAACCTTCAAGGTCCACATGGACTTGCAACGGGATATCCTCATCGCCCACGGTAGTGTAAGCGATGTTGACCCTGCTCAAGTCGCTGAAATCCGCCTGCGAAGCGTATTCGTAGGCGCAGAACTCGTCGATCAGAGTTTTGGCGCGGTCCAGCAGGCCGGCCTGCAGAGCATCCGCCCGGCTCTCGATGCAGCTCCAGATCTCCTCCATGTGACTGCTTTCCAGCTTGTCAAATTCTGCATAAACGTCCGCCAGCGGTGAGGGCGAGGTTAGCAGTGCCGCTGCCTGGGCATCGGTCAGGTCGTTGTACTCGAGCGAAAGCAGAATGTCCTCCCGCATGACATACTCATAGGCGTAGTTCAAAATTTCCTGTGGCGGCTGGGCCAGCAGCCAGTCCCGGAACTGCTCCTGTTCCGTAAACATCTGCTTGTAAAGGGTGGTATTCCACTGTTCATTGGTCATCTTTCAGCCTCCTTTTTATGCTGCTTATTCGGTACAGATTTCTCAGCTGCGGCGGCTTTCAGTCCGGCCAATACCGAGGGGCGGTGCTCGTCCTGTTCGACCTCCGGTTCTTCCCGCTCCGGCTCAGGGCGGCCCTCCATGTTCAGCAAGGCGTCCAGTTCGGCCAGACGGGAGGATTTTTCGGCCAGCTCCGCTTCTTTGGGGAAAGGCTTTTCCACCTCAACTTGCGCCGCGTCCCGCTGCTGATATAAAGTCTGCAACTGGTTCTCGGCGCGGGCGATGCGGTCGGGGAAGTTGTCCAGCGCGTTGTCCAGGCGGGTCAGGTTGCCGCGGGCGTCGGTACCGAGGGGAACGAAGTGACTGGTCGCGCCCCGCAGCACCGCCTGGTACTCGTTGCGGAAGGTATCAAAACGCAGATCAAGGCCAAAGCCGCGGTAATGCCCCAGCGTCACCGTCTCGGCGGTGGGCATTTCCTTGCAGACCAGAAGCAGCCGCTCACCGGCGGCCAATTTGTCCTCAAAGTGCATCCCTTTCACAGTCATGCCGCAGAAGCCGTCCTTCACCTGTGGGTTGGCCTCTGCCGTTTTGGCGTCCTGTTGCAGGGCGGCGATCTCCGTTTTCTGACACTGGATGCTGGCAGGAAACTCTTTGAGCAGCTTATCCTCCAGCCGATACTTCTGGCTCTGATGGTCGGCTTTCAAAACCTTCAGCTTTGCTACCTCCACATCCAGATTCATCTTTTCCTTGATGAGCGGATTGCCGGCGCACAGCGCCTTGACCTCGGCGTAGCTGAGGACCTGCTCGTCCACGTCCTCACAAGAACGGACGGGCGATTTCGAGGTCATGATCTGTCCGATGAAGCGCTGTTTATTTTCGAGTGTCTGGAACAAGTACGCATCGAATGTCCCTTCGGTGACGTAGTTGTAGATCTGAACCGTCTTATTCCGGTTGCCCTGTCGGATGATGCGGCCGTTGCGCTGGGTCATGTCAGAGGGTTTCCAGCCCACATCCAGATGATGAACGGCAAC
>NZ_NFHX01000064.1:0-1757 GCF_002161515.1 Faecalibacterium sp. An58 | reverse complement strand
CTCAAATCGGTTAAAATTATTTGAGTTTGCAATACTCGGGTAGGCTTTCGGCCCAGGGGAGCAGTGGAGCCAGTTGTTCCTCAGAAGGATTTCCGCCCAGTTTGGGCAGCTCCTGTAGCAGGAACAACAGGTAACCAAAGGGATCCAGACCATTGCGCTTGGCTGTCTCGATCACACTAAAACACAGAGCACTGGCATCGGCACCCTTTGCGGTGTCGCAGAACAGAAAATTCTTTCGCGCCATCACGAAAGGTTTCACCGTGCGTTCGGCAAGGTTATTGGTCAGTTCCAGGCGACCGTCCAGAAGCACGGCGTTCAGCGCCTGCTTCTGGTTGAGCGAGTAGGTTTTGGCCTTGCTCAGCGCAGTGCCTTCTGCTGCCTCGAAGCTGTCCAGGAGTTCCCAGTAGCTGTCCAGCAGCGGCCGGAGTTTTTCCTGCCGCAGAGTAAAGCGGGCCTCTGGCGATTGGTCTTTCCAGGCCTGCTCCAGGGAGAACATCTCCTCGATCAGATGAAACGCTGCCTCGGATCGGCTTCCCTGTACCGGCTTGCCGTCCACAAAGCATTCCACCCACTTGCGTCTTGCGTGAGCCCAACAGCCCACATGGGTCACGGAATCCAGACAATTGTAACCCGAATAGCCGTCGGTCTGGGTATAGCCGGAGAAGCCTTGCAGCATCTCTTTGGCTACCCGGCCTGAACGGCTGGTACTGTACTGGTACAGTGCGATTTTCTTTTCGGCAGAACAGAACACCCACATCTGGGACATCTGACTGGATTCCCGGCCATCCTCTTTCAGGACATGGACGCGGGTCTCGTCCACATTCACAATGTCCTGCCGCAGCAGCTCCCTGCGAAGCTGCTCATACAGAGGCTTGAACCAACGGGCACTGCGGATTACCCAGTTAGCCATGGTATTGCGCCGAAGCTCCACACCCTGCCCCTTCCAGTAAGCCTCCTGGCGATACAGCGGAACTCCGTTCTGGAACTTCTCCTGTATCACATAGGCCACCGTGGAGGGGGCTGCCATGCTTTTCTTCATCACTGGAACCGGTGCTTCGGCCTGCCGGATATAGCTCTCCCCAGTCTGGGCTTCACAGTGCGCACATTTGTAGCTGGCGGCATAGTAATCCACCACATACACCTGGGCCGGCACAATCACCAGTTCAGACCGGACAAACTTTTCCCCGATCCGTACCATGGTGCTGCCGCACTTGGCGCAGATCTGTTCCTGCTCCGGCAGCTCACAGACTACCTTCTTGTGTTCCAAGCCTTCTGTCAGTTCTTCTTTGGTCCGTTTCGCTTTCCGGGTATGGGCCTTCACCGGGGTCGTTTTTCCCGGTTCCGGAGCAGATGCATCGCTGCAGGCTTCCGCTTCATTGAAGAAGTCCAACTGTTGAGCGTCCACATACTGAATCTGCTCACTGGATTGCCCAAACATCCGTTTGCGCATCTGAACCAGCTGTTCATTCAGGGACTGCATCTTCACCAGCTGTTTTTCCAGCAGCTGCTTCTCCTGTTCCAGCTGTTGCTTCCTCTGTTCCAGCCGCTGTTTCTCTTGCTCCAGTGACCGGATATATGCCGCCACTTCCGGCGGAAGATTTTTGGTGTCCAGATTCATGGCGGTTCTCCTTACGGATGGATTTTCTGTCACCATTATACCGAAAAAAGTACCTGAATACCAGGAAAAACTGCTTTTCCAGGGTGAGAAATTCCTTGTGGAAAACCGCCGCTTTTCAGGCAGAATATTCCCCGAAAAC
>NZ_NFHX01000063.1:0-1811 GCF_002161515.1 Faecalibacterium sp. An58 | reverse complement strand
AATCGGAACCATTTCTCACAGAAAATCGTAATTTTTTGAAATTTTCACCGAAAGTTTTTTGACCGCTGTTTTTGCATTTAGGAGCGATGATTTCATCGTCCTATTGCATTGTACCCCTCGGGGGCCAGTTCAATAGAGGTGGTGGTTTCCCCGAAAGTGGACGCCCAGCAGTCAAAATGCGTCAACCCCTTCTGATGCAACGTGCCGTACTGTAGGTATCGCATCACTGTGTACAGCTCAGTCATGGAGTTGCTCACAGGGGTACCTGTGGCGAAAATCACGCCCCGGCCGCCGGTCAGCTCATCCATGTACCGGCACTTGCCAAACATATCGCTGGACTTCTGGGCCTCGGATGTGGACAAACCGGCGACATTGCGCATTTTTGTTACAAGAAAAAGATTCTTAAAGCTGTGAGACTCGTCCACAAACAACCTGTCTACGCCCAATTCTTCAAAGGTGACTACATCGTCCTTGCGCTCGGCGGCCCGCAGTTTTTCGAGTTTCATTTCCAGCTGCTTGCGGCTTTTCTCCATCTGTTTGATGGTGAATTTCTCCCCGGAGGAATGTTTCAGCTCAGCAATGCCGCCCTGGATCTCGTCGATCTGCTCCTGGATGATGCGCTCCTGCCGCTCGAAAGAAAGGGGGATCTTCTCAAATTGCGAATGCCCGATGATGACCGCATCGTAATCCCCAGTGGCGATGCGGGCGCAGAACTTCTTTCGGTTGGCGGTTTCAAAATCCTTTTTGGACGCCACCAGTAACTTGGCGCTGGGGTAGAGGTGCAAAAACTCCTGCGCCCACTGAAGGGTCAGGTGGTTCGGCACCACGAAAAGAGACTTCTGGCACAGGCCCAGCCGCTTGGCTTCCATGGCGGAGGCCGCCATCTCGAAGGTCTTGCCCGCGCCCACCTCGTGGGCCAGCAGGGTGTTGCCGCCGTAGAGCACATGGGCAATGGCGTTCCGCTGATGCTCCCGCAGGGTGATCTCCGGGTTCATGCCCACAAAATGGATGTGGCTGCCGTCGTATTCCCGGGGCCGGGCGGAATTGAACAGCTCGTTGTACTGTTTAACCAAACTTTCACGCCGCTGTGGGTCTTGCCAAATCCAGTTTGCAAAGGCATCCTTGACGGCCTGCTGCTTTTGCCCGGCCAGCATGGTCTCCTTTTTGTTCAACACCCGCTTGGGTTTGCCGCTGTCATCCTCCACGGTGTCATAGACCCGCGCATCCCGGAGGTTGAGGGTGTCCTCCAGAATCTTGTAGGCGCTGGCCCGCGTGGTGCCGAAGGTCTCGTAAGCCATGACGTCATTGTGGCCTGTTTTGGTCTTGCCCTCGATCCGCCACTCCGCCGTCGCAGGAGAGAACTTGACCCGAATGGCGTACCTTAAATAAAAGGGGATCTGGAAAGTCTCGTTCATGAACTTTTGGATGATGTCTGGCGAGATCCAGGTCGCCCCCAGCCGCACGTCGATCTCGGTGGCATCCAGGTCCTTGGGTTGGGCGGCGGTCAGGGCTTCCACGTTGACCTCAAAAGCCGGGTCATTCGCAGCGGCCAGCCTGGCGATCTGTAGCTTGTTGCGGACGTTGCCGGACAGGTACTCGTCAGCGGTTTTCCAGCTCTGGTCGGAAGGGTCCTGGAAAATCACCCCGCGCAGCTCCTCGGTAATGCGCCCGAAATCCTCGGGCGTGCCCAGCAATTCCGCCATATAGGGCAAGTCCACCCGGCCTTTCTCTCCAATGGACACCGCCAGCGCCTCGGCAGGAGTGTCCACATGGGTGACGGCACGCTCGGGCCGGATGGTCCGTTTTGTGAA
>NZ_NFHX01000062.1:0-2107 GCF_002161515.1 Faecalibacterium sp. An58 | reverse complement strand
AGTATTGACCAAAACTATGACGGCAGACGCCTTGCGAAGGGGACCGCCGACAAAGTGATGCAGAAGTTCGGTCCCGAGCGGGTGATGTATGTTCTAGCCTACACCATTCAGCAAAAGGGATGGGACGGGCGTTTCCGTCCCTATAACAAGGATTGGGCCAGAACGGTGGACATCCCTCCCAACCCGGATTCGTTTGGCTTTGAGAGGAACTGTGAGTTTGTGGTGAACAGTCACGCCGGCCTGACCGACCTGTTCGTAAGCCAGGCGCGGCGGGAAGTAGAACGTCAGCCCCGCGCCTCTGTCCGGGAGCAGCTCAAGCAGGCGCAGGAGAAGGCAGAGAAGAAATCACCCGTGCAGGCCATGCCCAAAAAGAAGGAGCCGGAGCGGTGAGCCAGCCCAAGCGAAAGCGCGGTGTTCAGCTCAATTTCCGCGTTTCCGAGGAAGAACTGGCGACGATTGAAAGCAAGATGGAACAGCTTGGCATCTTCAACCGGGAAGCCTATCTGCGCAAGATGGCGCTGGATGGGTACGCCGTCCGGCTGGACTTGCCAGAGCTGAAAGAGCTGCTCTCTCTGCTGCGCAGGCATAGCAGCAACCTCAACCAGCTGGTGCGCCGGGTCAACACTACCGGGCGGGTTTACGAGGCAGATTTGGCGGACATCGCAAAACGCCAGGAACAGCTCTGGGAAAGCGTGCGTGAAGTTCTGAACCGACTGGCGAGCATTTCTTGAGGCCATTGAATCCTACGGGATTGCCAAATCCTGCGGTTTGTGCTATCCTTATCATATCCCCCTGGGGGGGATATGATAAGGAGGCTTTTTTATGGATAAGACGCACGCACATCCCCACACCGAAACAAAGAAAGTTGTCGACAGGCTTTCCCGTGCCATTGGACATTTGGAGAGTGTAAAGAAAATGGTAGAGGAAGGGCGCGACTGCAGCGAGGTGCTGATCCAAATCGCCGCCGTGCGGGGAGCCATCAACAATGTTGGCAAAATGATTTTGCAGGATCACATCAATCATTGTGTCGTGGAGTCCATTGAGACAGGAGACACAAAAGTCTTGCAGGACTTGTCGGAAGCCATTGACAAGTTTGTTAAGTAGGAGGGAGATATGAGCAAACATTTGTCCATTTTATGGGCGATACTGGCTGCAGCGCTTTATGCTGTTAATGCGCCGTTATCCAAACTTCTGCTGCAGGAAGCAACGCCTACCATGATGGCAGCAATGCTCTATCTGGGCGCGGGTATTGGAATGCTTTTGCTCGGGATGGTTCGACAGCAGCTGAAAATGGGGAAGAATGAACAGAAATTGACGCGTAAAGACTTTCCCTTTGCCGTCGGCATGATCGTCCTGGATATTGCGGCACCAATCTGCCTTATGATCGGGCTTAGATCTACAACGTCGGCCAACGCTTCTCTGCTCAATAATTTTGAGATCGTGGCCACATCCGTGATCGCGCTGCTTGTCTTTAAGGAAGCCATCGGTAAACGCCTGTGGCTGGCCATCAGACTGATTACTCTTTCAAGTGCAATTCTTTCCATGGAGGACGCTTCCAGCTTACATTTCTCGACAGGCTCGCTGTTCGTCCTGCTGGCCTGCATTTGCTGGGGTTTTGAAAACAACTGTACTCGCATGATGTCGCAAAGCGACCCGCTGGAGATTGTGGTGCTAAAAGGTTTTGGTTCCGGGCTTGGTTCACTGGCGATTGCGTTTGTGGTCGGAGAGCAGCTTCCACCCCTGCGATTGATTTTGTGTGCGCTGTTGCTGGGATTTGTGTCCTATGGATTGAGCATTTTCTTCTATGTCTACGCACAGCGAAAACTGGGGGCGGCCAAGACCAGCGCCTATTATGCCATCTCGCCGTTCATCGGCGTGCTTTTGTCTTTGCTGATCTTCCAGGAAATGCCGAGTCTTTCCTTTTGGACGGCTCTTTTGATCATGGCCTTAGGTGCATATTTTGCTGCATAAAACTTACGGCGGCCTGCGCGAGCGGGCCGCTCTTTTTTTGTTTAGGAGGTGCTCATGGCAACCACAAGTATCATGCCGCTGCACACCGGCAAGGGCCGGTCGGTACGGCGGGCCATTCAGGATAGTATCAACTATG
>NZ_NFHX01000061.1:0-2355 GCF_002161515.1 Faecalibacterium sp. An58 | reverse complement strand
TGTTAGCGTTCAGCTGAAAAAACCATTTGGGGTTCAATAGAAATCACCAATTCCGGATCAACAGAAAAAGCCATTACCCCAAACCTTTCAAATCCTTTATACTGAACGGTGACCAAACAACCCAGTAGAAAGGATGAATATGAAAGGAATACAGCGTAATGGCTTTTTGTCCATTATAGCACAAGCTATCTCAGAAATGGAAGAAATGCACGGTGAATTTTCAAGTCTGGATGAGATTAACCTTGCGGAACTTGGCCGTCGGACAGGACTTTCAAGAGCCAAACTGCGCCGTTTGAAAACAAATGGCTTTTGCGAAAAAGCACACGGCCTGAACGGACAGAAAAAAGAACATATCTTAGATGGATACAGTTCTGTTCTGGATACTTTGCTAAAAAGTGGGGTTAGTAATTCAACCGTTTGCTTAGAGCGGCTTCAAACAATGGGTTTTACCGGCAGTCGAAGCACAGTGAAACGGTATATCGCCGCTCACAAACATCTCATTCCTGCTAAACGCCAGCTGGTTGCGCCCCAGGGAAACCGTGGTCGCCGGTACACTACAGAACCCGGTGAAACGTACCAGATGGACTGGGGATTCACGAATGTTCTGGACTATGACGGGAAAACCTACCGTGTTGCCTGCTTTGCCATGATCTGCCACCATTGTGGTCAGCAATATATTGAGTTTTTCCCCAACGCACGGCAGGAAAACCTGTTTATTGGGATTGTTCATGCTTTTCAATACATGGGAATTCCTCGCTTTGTGTTAACTGACAACATGAAGAGTGTAGTGCTTCACCGGGATCTGGAGGGGCATCCAGTTTGGCAGAAAGACTACGAGTCCTTTATGCAAGTCCTTGACTTTGAGACAAAGCTCTGTAAACCACGGCATCCTTTTACCAAGGGCAAAGTGGAACGGCTGGTTCGATTTGTAAAGGACAACTTCCTGGCCGACCGGGTATTTTGCGATCTTACGGATCTAAATTGGCAGGCGCTGGAGTGGTGTAACAAACAAAACGGAATTTACCGCCGCACAGTGGATGGTGTGCCCCAAAAGCTCCACGAAACTGTATGTGGAGCACAGCTGCGCATGGTTCCGGAAATAGAGGCTGTACGATTCTACCTCTGCCCGGAAAGAAAGATATCCTTTGACGGCTTTGTGAATTACGAAGGCAGACGCTTCGGAGTGCCCTACAGCTATCCGAGTGCAATAGCAAGAGTAGAGCGCAGCGGCGATTTGCTGCGTATCTATTCTGCTGACTTGAAAGTTCTGCTGGCGACACATGCCGTTACCTGGAGCCAAACCGACAGCCTTTGTAAAGGCCAGTACGAAACCTTGGAACAACCTGAGGAATTTCCCACAGCTCCTGTGCAAACACAGATTTTGCAGCTTCCCAAACGCTCGCAGGATCTCTCCTTTGCCAAATTCGATTTTGACAAGGAGGACCCGGTATGAAGGAAACAATTTTTGAGCAGGTGGCAGCCTCTGCTTCTGTTTTAAAGCTGGATCTTTCTTCCGAGGAGTTTGCGCTGTTTGCAGAAGACCAAGAACTCTCGGAAGCGGGAATGGAGGCTGTGCAGAAGCTTCTCTCCTATCTCAGCGAAAAGAAGCAGCAGACCACAATTCAGACTTTGCTGAAAATGAGCCGTCTTCCCACAAAGGCACCCAAGACATTTGAGAACTTTGATTTCTCCCTGCTCAAGGGGAAAGATGTGGAACGTCTGAAGGTTCTGGCCTCTTTGAATGCCATCTACTCTCACCGGAACCTGGCCTTTATTGGTCCGGCAGGCACAGGCAAAACGCATTTGGCACAGGCTTTCGGTTACGCCTGCTGCCAGCATGGATTGAAAACCTATTTCATTAAAGCCTCTGAACTACGTGACCGATTCACAGCGGCCAGGCGTTCCGGAAAAACCGATTCCTGTCTCAATAGCCTTGTGCGTCCTTCTTGCCTGATTATTGACGAGATTGGCCACTGCGCTTTTGACAAGGAGAATACCAGACTTTTCTTTGACCTGATTGACCGGCGTTACAACAAAGAAGGCAGTTTTAATATGATCTTCACCAGCAACAAAAACCCCGCTCTTTGGCGTGAAGATTTCGAGGAAGATGCCACTCTGCTGTGTACACTAGACCGCATCTTTGACGATGCCACTGTATTTAAGCTGCGTGGGGAGAGCTTCCGAGGCAAGAAGCTGGAAACAGTTTCTTTGCAAACAGGAAAGGTATCTGCAATTGAACCGATAGCAGCGAAAGAATAATCTGATTGGAAATCTGGGTTGTTTGGTCTTTTTACTTGATCTACGTTTGGTTATTTCCGCTGAACCCCAAATGGTTTTTTCAGCTGAACGCTAACA
>NZ_NFHX01000060.1:0-2493 GCF_002161515.1 Faecalibacterium sp. An58 | reverse complement strand
CAAAACGCGCCCTCCCTTTCCCAGGCCCAGCGGATCAAGAAGCTGAGCCAGGAGGGCAAATGCACCTACGACGCCATCTTCGACATCATGGGCGAGGAAAAGAAGGCCGAAATGGACCGCGTGACCATCAAAAACGAGGTGCTGCGGAAATACTTCCCCAAATCCTACACGCCCAAACAGATGCAGGACACCATCATCAAGCTGCTGGAACAGTGGCAGAAAAAGCGCCAGCGCAGCCAGGAACGCTGACCTGCTGGCACGATGCAGAGACAGGAGGACATTCAATGTACGAACAGAAGATGGACAGCACTTTTTCAGAAGAATTGGAAGCAATGGAGGCGCTGGAGGCTTATGTGTCCAGACTATTCTTTTACGACGTGTATGATTTGGATTGCACTATGACCCAGCAGGAAAACGGCTATCTGGTAGTTACTGGCCCGGATATTCCCTTATCCATCATTCGCATGGAAAACGCGCAGGATTATCATCCTGATTTTCAGAGGGCAGATGTTCTATTTGGTTTGCCCGATATGCCCATTATGATGAGCTATTCTCCCGGGAAAGTATCGTGTGTGGCCGGTAAACGCTACCTGATTGGCCCAATGGTTTTCTTTCGATTGGGCAAGGAACTCTCTGTTGCTTCCCTCTCGCTGGGCGATTTGCAGTATGTGCTGAAATTCCTGAACAGTCACCAAAAGTTTATTACAGTCGATGGGGAAAGCCTGCTGGTCATCTGCCTGGATTAAATGCAGAAATTCTAACCGGCTGGCACAAATCACAAAATACAAAACACAAAATTGGAGGAATCGCCTATGAACAAAACGAAACCCACCCTCGCACAGCAGACCTATGAGAAGGTCTGCGCCATCGAGACCATCCTGAACAGCCTGCTGGCAGACAGCAGCACGCCTGTATCTGGCCCGCTCGTGCCGGAGCGCCCCCTCTATCTGGCAACGGCTGGCCCTGAGATGCCCCTTTCGGTTATCCGTTTGGAGGATGCTCCCGACTATCTGCCCTGTTTTGACGAGGCTGACCTGCTGTATGGCATCCCCGGTCTGCCCATCCTCATGAGCTACTGTCCGGAACAGGTCATGGATATCGGGGAGGAATCCTACCTCGTTGGCCCCATGGTCTTTTTCCGCATCGACCACATTGGCAACACCGTGTCCCTTCAGGTAGCGGACCTGTATCAACTGGCCGAGTTCCTGGAGGAACACAGCGTCATCCTGATGCAGGGCGGCGAAAGCTTTATCGCCATCCGGCTGGACTGACCATGTGGACGAGCGCGGTATTTTTTGCGGCGGGTACCTGGTTCGGCTTTTTCATCGTGGCCCTGATGCAGGCGGGAAAGGAGGATGACCCCCATGCAGGAAGATGTGGAGAACAGAACGATCAACTTCGCCATCAGCACCACCAAGCTGACGGGCCGGACGATCCTGGCGGCGGCTCGTAAGTTCTTGCAATGGCGGGCGGGCAAGACGCACGGTAAACCGGTGGGCAAGCAAAGCGTCAAGCAGCTTCTGCGGCAGGACCAGGGGGCCACCAACATTGAGATCGAGAAAACCGGCATCCGGGATTTCAAGCGGATCTTGGACAAGTATGGTGTGGACTACGCCATCACCAAAAATCACGACGACCCGCCGCGGTATCTGGTTTTCTTCAAGGCGCGGGATGCCGATACCCTGACCGCCGCCTTCAAGGACTACTCCGCCAAGCTGGTCAACAAAGAGAAACGCCCCAGCGTGCTGGAGCGTTTGCAGCAGTTCAAGGCCCTTGCTGCTGAGCTGGTGCCTGGTAAGATGCGGGAAAAGAAGCAGGAGCGTGCCGGCCGATGAACCAAAACACCAAACGACTTGTGCTCCTGAACCTGCCCTATGTCCTGATGGGCCTGTACGCCACCAATCTGGGTTATGCCTGGCGGCTGGCTGTCGGGGCTGACTTTTCCGAAAAGATGATGTCCCTGATGGGAGTTTTGCCAGAGGCGCTGGGGCGAATCGTTCCAAGTTTTCATCCGTTGGATATGTGCGTCGGTCTGTGCTGCGGCGCGGGACTGCGGCTGGCGGTCTATCTCAAAGGCAAGAACGCCAAAAAGTACCGCCACGGCAGCGAGTACGGCTCGGCCCGCTGGGGCAATGCCAAAGACATCGAGCCGTATGTGGCCCCCAAGTTTGAGGACAACATCATCCTGACCCAGACCGAACGTCTCACTATGTCCAGCCGACCCAAAGACCCCAAAACAGCCCGGAACAAAAATGTCCTCATTGTAGGCGGTTCCGGCAGCGGTAAGACCCGCTTCTGGATCAAGCCCAATCTCCTGCAAATGCATAGTTCCTATGTCCTCACAGACCCGAAAGGTACCACGGTTTTGGAGGTCGGCAACGCCTTTTTGAAGAAAGGCTACCGCATCAAAATCTTCAACACCATCAACTTCAAAAAGTCGATGCATTATAATCCGTTCGTGTATATCCACTCAGAAAAGGACATTTTGAAGCT
>NZ_NFHX01000006.1:0-111150 GCF_002161515.1 Faecalibacterium sp. An58 | reverse complement strand
CCGCGCCGGGGACGGCATCGTCACCAAGGGCGTCGAGAACACCATCCGGAACGTCAGCCAGCTGGGCCGCGAAGGGATGCGGGAGACCGACAAAGAGATCGTCAAGATCATGCTGCAGGACCAGTGAAGGAGGGAGGCAAAACCATGGAGATACGCACTGCCGTGCCGGCGGATCTGGACGCCCTGACCGCCATCGAAGCGGCCTGCTTCCCGGCCGCCGAGGCAGCCGGGCGGGAAAGCCTGGCCCGCCGTCTGGCCGTCTATCCGGAACACTTCTGGCTTTTGCTGGAGGAAGGAAAGCCGGTGGCCTTTGTCAACGGGATGTGCACCGACACGCCCGACCTGGCCGATGAGATGTACGAGGACGCCTCTCTCCACAGCGAGAGCGGCGCCTGGCAGATGATTTTTGGCGTGGACACCCTGCCCGATTTCCGCCGGCAGGGCTGTGCCGCCCGCCTGCTGCACCACGTCATCGACCAGGCCCGCGTCCAGGGCCGCAAGGGCGTCGTCCTGACCTGTAAAGACAAGCTGGTCCACTACTATGCAACGTTCGGCTTTGTGAACGAAGGCGTGTCCCGCTCCACCCACGGGGACGTGACCTGGTATCAAATGCGGCTGCGGCTGTAATGCGCTTGCCGCCATCCAAACCGTGCAAAAAAAGTCCCGACCGGACGACATGTGCGTACGGTCGGGACACCGACAGGGAAATTTGGATCCAGGGGGTGCGGTCAAGTCTCTGTGCTACTCAAAGCGGTTGGACGCATTTTGGCCATGATTAGCCATATAGACGTTTTTGCAGAAGAAGTGTGGACCACACTGATGGAACCAATCTCAAGGTTAAATATAGCAATATCCTGGTCATTCTGCAGTTCCTGCAAAGCGGGAAGAGCCTTCGCCGCCACCTGGGTGGGCGTCAAGGTTCCGTCGTAGATGTATGGATAGATGCTGGTCTGACTTCCAAATAGATTCTGCTGCAGCGTATCCGGGGACATGTCCAGTGGATACAATTCCGGGTTATCGGCCACGATCTGGGCGATCAGTTCCGCCGCATCGTCCAGATCCAGGTCATAGACGATCTCGCCGTTGTTCGTGGTCGCCACATCTATATTCAGGGTGTTGATCAGCTGCCTCTGCAGGATCTTTGCTTCTGAAAGCGCCTGTTCATCCTCTGCTTCCTGCTCGGCCTGGGCCTCCTGCAAAGCCTCCAGTGTTTCCTGATCCAGAACGGTGCCAGTCTGCGGAAGATACGCGCAGCTGCTCAACAGCAGACCGGCTGTTCCCACCAGCAAAATGCGGCTCCATGCTCTCTGTTTCCCGGAATGTTTCTTCATACGAACCTCCCTTCATGGCGGAAAGTACCGCTCTGCGGCCCTCTCCTGACGGATATAAGAACAGCCGGCCTTTGTACCGGCTGCAGCGATATGGGGAGATCCTATTTTCACTTTCATCTCGCGGCACAATGCCCCCGCACCGAACGCATCCCTTTTCTGCGCCCAGGCCGCGCTATCTTCCGGATATATCTAAAAGCCAAAAGCATCAGCTGCCGCGTTTCAGTCCCTCACATTCCACAACGGAAGCCGCGCCGGATCGAGAATCTGTTACCACTTTAACACAAGCGATCTCATAGGTCAAGAAATTTTTCACCAAAATCCTCCATTCTTCGTTAATTCTATGTTTTCTCTAACAAAACAGCAACGTTTATATTCAATTATCACAATAAAGTGGTCCATGCTGCGCCGCGTTCCGTCTTTGCGGGATGTTCTTTGGCGCCGAGGCCGCGGTGTTTTCCAAGACTTTGTGTGCCTATCATAACATACCCCCCGGTGTCAAGACCCAATTTCAAAATTTTCCATTTTTTCTTTATTTTCTTTAGTTCGCATTTCCTAACTTTGGGAGCTGGAGGAGTTTGGGGCAAACGAAAAGCGCACGCTTTCGCGTGCGCTTTGGGGACGCTTATTCCATTTGCGCGGGCAGATACTAAAAATATTTTTAGTATCTAGCGCAAATCACTTCTTTGGAGCGTGGGCATGGGTCATTCCAGGTTGCCGGTCAGGGTCATGGCGGCTGCCAGCACGGCCAGCGGCGCGGTCTCACAGCGCAGGATGCGAGGGCCCAGGCCCACCGCTTTGGCGCCGGCGGCGGTAGCCGCCTCGGCTTCCTCGGGGGCAAAACCGCCCTCTGCGCCCGTGACGATGGCCAAGCGCAGGGGCCGGCCCGCCGTATCCGGCGCCTGGGCCAGCAGCTGGCGCAGCGGCGCGCCGCCGCACTCGTAACAGAACAGTACCAGGTCGTACTGGGAAAATGTGCGGCACACCGCTCCAAAGTTAGGCAGCGGCAGAGCCACATCCGGCAGGATGCCCCGGCCGCACTGCTTGGCGGCCTCGTAGGCGATGCGGTTATAACGGACGTTCTTCTGTTCTTCTTTTTTGGGTGCGGCCACGCAGTAGCGGCTGAAAAAGGGCACAAAGTGGCTGCACCCCAGCTCCACCCCGTGGCGGATGATCTGCTCCAGCTTGTCCTGCTTGGGATAGCCGGCCAGCAGAGTCACCTCCACCGAGGGTTCAGCCGCCGAGGGATACCCCTCCTGGATCGCGCATTCCACCAGGTCTTCCCCGACGGATGATACAGTGGCGGTGTATTCTATCGCGTTGCCGTCGCAGAGGATCAGCTTGTCCCCTATCCTGGCCCGCATCACCCGGGCCAGATGGTGGGCGTCGGACCCGCGCAGTACGGCCCGGCCCTCCGCGGGCCAGACCTCTGTGGTAAAATAACGGTGCGGCATAGCGGCCTCCTTACCTGGTGCACACAAAGCAGACCCAGCCCCGCTTGTCTTTGCGCTGGGCAATGGTCAGGCCGGCTTTCGCCAGGGCCTGTGCCACCTCCTGGGCCCGTGTGTCGATGATGCCGCTGGCGATGAAGTGTCCGCCCTCCGCCAGCAGGCCGGGCACGGCGGGCGCCAAGGAGATAATGGCGTTGGCTACGATGTTGGCGGTGATGATCTGGTAGGTCCCGCTGGCCTTGTCGCTCAGATCCCCCACCAGGCCGGTGAACTGCCCCGCCACCCCGTTCAGGGCTGCATTCTCACAGGCGGTGCGCACCGCCACCGGATCGATGTCCACCCCTTCGGCGCACGCTGCCCCCAGCTTGAGGGCCGCAATGGCCAGGATGCCGCTGCCGGTGCCGATGTCCAGCACCCGCTCACCCCCCGCCGTCAGCTCGTCCAGAGCCTCCAGGCACAGACTGGTGGTCTCGTGCCCGCCGGTGCCGAAAGCCAGGCCGGGGTCCAGCAGCAGCTTGACCCGGTCGGTGTCGTACGCCTGCCAGGAGGGCACCACCGCCAGCCGGCGGCCGATCTCCATGGGATGGTAGTATTTGCGCCAGCCGTTCTGCCAGTCCTCCTGCGCCACGCCGGCGGTGCGGACGGTATAGGGGATGCCCGCGGCTTCCATCCGGGCCTGGATGGCCCCCAGCGTCTCGGCCGGCTGGGCCCCCGGCTCCAGGTAGATGTGGATGATCACCACGTCCCGGGGCTTCGCCAGCAGCTCCGGCTCGATCAGATCCACATGGGCGATCTCGGCCACCTGCTGCTCCAGGTCGCTGTAATCTTCAATGTAGATGCCACCCTCGGCGATCATGGTGGCGGCAGCCTCGGCCTGCTCGGCGTCCTTTTGCGCCACCGTCAGCTGGATGTCGGTCCATTCCATATATATGTGCCTCCTGTTGCATGGTGTTTTTTCTATTGTACCACAAAAGGCCCCCTGTGGGCACCCCCTTTTGCCGCAGTCCGTCCGGGGCCCGGGCATATCTGACGGCAGGCAGGCCCGCCTCCGGTCAAAAAAACAAAACAGACCGTATTATTTCAGATATTCATACAAAGCGCCTAAATTCTTTCTTGATTTTTAAAAAATGTATAGCTTTTCTTTGCAGAATGTGCTACACTAATGTTACGCTTATGTGAACACGCTGGCAACCAGCAGCGCGGCTCACAGCCTTCATTTCGGGGCGGCATGCGGGCCGTCCCAAGCACAAGGGAGGATTTTTCTTATGATGAAGTATCTGCAAAAACTGGGCAAGTCCTTGATGTTGCCCGTGGCCGTGCTGCCCATCTGCGGCTTACTGATGGGCATCGGCTACGCGCTGTGCCCGTCCACCATGCAGGGCGGCACCATCGAGGGCCTGGCACAGATCATCGGCTTCCTGCTGGTCAAGGCCGGCGGCGCCCTGATCGACAATATGCAAATCCTGTTCGTCATCGGCGTTGCGGTAGGCATGGCCGACGAGGCGGACGGCACCCCTGCTCTGGCCGGCCTGGCTTCCTGGCTGATGGTCCAGCAGCTGCTGAGCACCGGTGTGGTCAGCACCATCATGCCCAATGTCGTCGAGGGCACCACCGAGTATCTGGCTTTCAGCAAGATCTCCAACCCCTTCATCGGCATCCTGTGCGGCCTGATCGGCGCATGGTCCTACAACCGCTTCAAGGGCATGCAGCTGCCTGACTTCCTGGCCTTCTTCAGCGGCAAGCGCTTCGTGGCCATGGCCGCTGCGGTGGTTTCCATCGTGGCTTCGGTCATCCTGCTGTTCATCTGGCCTCTGGTGTTCGGCGCTCTGGTTGCCCTGGGCAACGGCATCGCCGGCATGGGCGCCATCGGCGCGGGCCTGTACGCCTTCTTCAACCGCCTGCTGATCCCCATCGGCATGCACCACGCTCTGAACAACGTGTTCTGGTTCGACACCATCGGCCTGGGCGACCTGACCAACTTCTGGGCCGGCAAGACCAGCGCCGACGTGACCTGGAGCCTGGGCATGTACATGTCCGGCTTCTTCCCCTGCATGATGTTCGGTGTGCCTGCCGCCGCAGCGGCCATGATCGCCACCGCCAAGAACAAGAAGGCAGCAGCTGGCCTGCTGATCTCCACCGCCGTCTGCGCATTCGTCTGCGGCGTCACCGAGCCCTTCGAGTTCTCCTTCATGTTCGTGGCATTCCCCCTGTACGTGGTGTACGCTGTCCTGTACGGCATCTTCACCGTCATCACCTACTACACCGGCTTCCGTGCAGGCTTCTCCTTCTCGGCCGGCGCCACCGACCTGGTCTTCTCGGCTTCCCTGCCTGCTGCTGAAAAGACCTGGATGATCATTCCTCTGGGCATCGGCGCAGCCATCGTCTTCTTCGTGGTCTTCTATGTCCTGATCAAGACCTTCGACTTCAAGACCCCCGGCCGTGAGGACGAGGACGAGAACACCGACGCCGAGAAGAAAGTGGTCCTCTCCAACAACAACTACACCCAGGTGGCTTCCGGCGTGCTGGCAGCCGTGGGCGGCAAGGGCAACATCAAGAGTGTTGAGTATTGCGCCACCCGTCTGCGCTTCGAGATCAAGGATTACACCGCCGTGGATGAGAAGGCCGTCAAGGCTGCGGGTGCTGCGGGCGTCGTCCGTCCCAGCAAGAACGCCTGCCAGGTCATCATCGGACCCAAGGTGCAGTTCGTTTACGACGAGCTCAAGAAGATGCTGTAACATCGTTTGAGCCGCAGGGCCCAGGGCTCTGTATTTGAATGGACCGGCGGGGACTGGTTGCCCCGTCTCCCCTTTGCAGCCGCCGAGGGCGGGCTCACAGCCCCGCTTTCGGCGGCTGTTTTTTCGCATTCCATATCTGCACCGGCGCTTTTTCCGGTACCGATCATAAATCGATGGAGGTTTTAGTAGTATGAAGATCATTCGAGCGACCGATTATAAGGATATGTCCCGCAAGGCAGCCAACATCATCTCTGCCCAGGTCATCATGAAGCCCAACTGCGTGCTGGGCCTGGCCACCGGCGGCACCCCGGTGGGCACCTATGCGCAGCTGATCGACTGGTACAACAAGGGCGATCTGGATTTTGCCGAGGTGACCACCGTCAACCTGGACGAATACCGCGGCCTGCCCCGCACCCATGAGCAGAGCTACTGGTATTTCATGCAGAAGAACCTGTTCGAGCACGTCAACGTCCGCCCCGACCACATCCATGTGCCCGACGGCTCCAACCCTGACGCCGAGGCTGCCTGCAAGGAATACGACCAGATCATCCACGATGTGGGCGGCATCGACCTGCAGCTGCTGGGCATCGGCGTGGATGGCCACATCGGCTTCAATGAGCCGGGCGAAGCTTTTGAGCTGGGCACCCACTGCGTGGACCTGACCGAGAGCACCATCGAGGCCAACAAGCGCTTCTTCGACAACGACGAGAGCCTGGTGCCCCGTCAGGCCTACACCATGGGCATCAAGACCATCATGCAGGCCCGCAAGGTGCTGATGGTGGCCAACGGCGCCAACAAGGCCGAGATCATCAAGAAGGCTTTCTTTGGCCCCGTCACTCCCGAGGTCCCTGCTTCCATCCTGCAGATGCACCCCGACTTCATCCTGGTGGGCGATCAGGATGCCCTCAGCCTGGTATAAGCGCCGCCGCACGACGCCATAAGGGAGGTATACTGCCATGATCCTGAAAAACGCTTTGGTCTACACCCCCCAGCACACCTTTGTGCCGGGGCAGCTGGCCATCCGTGACGGCCGCATCGCCGCCGGGGCCGCCCCCGAACCGGGCGAGGAAGTGATCGACGCCGGCGGGCTGTACGCCCTGCCCGGCCTGCTGGACATCCATTTCCACGGGGCGGTGGGCCATGATTTCTGCGACGCCAGCGAGGAGGCCATCCAGGCTCTGGCTGATTTTGAGGCCAGCCGGGGGGTCCTTGCCATCTGCCCCGCCACCATGACCTACTCGGAGGAGATCCTGAACGGCGTCATGGACGCAGCCGCCGCCCACAAGAACGGCCGCGGCGCCGACCTGGTGGGCATCAATATGGAGGGCCCCTTCATCAGCCCCCAGAAGCTGGGCGCCCAGAACCCCATCTATCTCCACGCGCCCGATGTGGAGATGTTCCGCCGGCTCCAGAAGCGGGCGGGCGGGCTGATCAAGCTGGTGGATATCGCCCCCGAGGTAGAGGGCGCCATGGAGTTCATCGCCGCCTGCAAGGACGAGGTGCGCATCTCCATCGCCCACACCTGCACCACCTATGAGACCGCCATCCAGGCCTTCGATGCAGGCGCCACCCACATGACCCATCTCTACAACGCCATGCCCGGCATCACCCACCGGGCCCCCGGCCCCATCATTGCCGCCCTGGAGCGGGGCGCCGAGGTGGAGCTGATCACCGACGGCGTCCACATCCACCCGGCCATGGTGCGGTTCACCTTCAGCACCTTTGGGGATGACCATGTCATCCTGATCGCCGACAGCATGATGGCCTGCGGCCTGCCCGACGGCCAGTACAGCCTGGGCGGCCAGGCCGTCACCGTCACCGGGCCCCGTGCCACCCTCACCGACAACCCCGGCGTCATCGCCGGCAGCGCCACCTGCCTGTACGACTGCATGAAGCGGGCCGTGCTGGATATGGGCGTGCCTCTGGAGAGCGCCGTCCGTGCCGCCAGCGAGAACCCCGCCCGGAGCATCGGACTGGACGCCGACTACGGCTCCCTGGCACCCGGCCGCTACGGCAACGTCATCCTGGCGGACGAGCACCTGGAGATCCAGGCCGTCATCCAGAAGGGCGTGCGGCTGTCCTGACCCCCTCCCGGCGGCGGTTTTCGTCCATTTGACCGACGGGCCGGGATGAATTTCTCCACTTTCACAGGAAATGTAAAATCTAAGGCTGTGTTTTGGCCGATGGTTTTACATTTCCTTTTCTTTTTGGGCAAACCATTTCGCAAAACTTTACATGAATTTTTCCTTGGCATGGTCGCATGGTACGCCCTTTCGCTGTACAATGGTAGCGTTCCGAGAGGAAAGAACAAAGAAAAAGATTATGCCGGGTGCAGTTCGTCCCGGTCCTGTGATTTGGAGGAAATTCATTATGAAAAAGATTGATCGTCGCTCCTTCCTGGCCGTCTGCGGCGTCGTGGCTGCGGCTGGCGCTCTGACCGCTTGCGGCGGCAGCTCTTCCAGCTCCACCGCTGCTTCGTCTTCCACTGCTTCTTCTGTGGCTTCTTCCACCGCTTCTTCCGCTGCCGAGGCCACCAATGACCTGAGCAGCCTGTCCGGCACCGTCTCCACCGGCGGTTCCACTTCGATGAACAGCGTCATGGAGGCCCTGAGCGAGGGCTTCGCTGAAGTGGCCCCCGGCGTCACCGTCAGCTATGACCCCACCGGTTCCGGCGCCGGCATCACCGGCGCTCTGGAGGAGACTCTGGACATCGGCCTGGCTTCCCGCGCCCTGCACGACGATGAGACCGGCGTCACCGCCACCACCGTCGCCCTGGACGGCATCGCCATGGTGGTCAACAACGAGAACCCCGTCTCTGACCTGAGCATCGAGCAGCTGGCTCAGATCTTCACCAAGCAGGTCACCAACTGGGCCGACCTGGGCGGCGAGGACGGCGAGATCGTTGTCATCGGCCGTGAGGCCGGTTCCGGCACCCGCGACGGCTTCGAGAGCATCGTGGGCGTGGAGGATTCCTGCGTGTACGATCAGGAGCTGACCGCCACCGGCGCCGTCATCTCCGCTGTGGCCTCCAACAAGCTGGCCATCGGCTACGCTTCCCTGTCCGCTGTGGGCGACACCGTCAAGACCCTGACCGTCGAGAATGTGGAGTGCAGCGAGGCTACCGTTCTGGATGGTACTTACAAGGTGCAGCGTCCCTTCAACTTCATCACCAACGACTCTGTGCAGCTGTCTGACGCTGCCCAGGCCTTCATCGACTTCGCTGTCAGCGCAGACGCCGCTGAGCTGATCCGTCTGGCCGGCGCTGTGCCCCTGGTGGATGCCGAGGGCTAAGCCTTCCTTCCGACCCGGGTCCTAAATCCGAAACTGTTCCGCCTGGGATCCTGCGGTCCCGGGCGGTTTTTGGGATGGGCCGCCCTTTTGCTTCCATCCACTTACGGGGGTTCTTTATGAAACAGCAAGACACAGATTCCGGCGCCGTCATCGTTCGGAAGAAATTCAACAAACCCCACAATGCAGCTGAATGGCTGGAGCTGGTGATGAACACCATCTTCTTCCTGTGCGGCATCCTGGCCATCGGCTGTGTGGCCCTGATCACCATTTATATGGTCATCTCGGGCCTGCCCGCCATCGGCCAGATCGGCATTGTGGACTTCCTCTTTGGCCAGGAATGGGCTTCCACTGCGGCTGAGCCCAAATTCGGCATCCTGCCCTTCATCCTCTCCAGCGTGTATGGCACCCTGGGAGCCGTCATCATCGGCATCCCGGTGGGCCTGCTGACCGCGGTGTTCCTCTCCAAGGCCGCCGCGCCCAAGCTGCGCCTGGCGGCCACCTCCGCCATCGAGCTGCTCAGCGGCATCCCCAGCGTTATTTTCGGCCTGCTGGGCATGCAGCTGCTGGTCCCCGCCGTGGCCGCCGTATTCGGCCGGGCTTCGGGCGCCTGCCTGCTCAGCGCCATCCTGGTGCTGTCCATCATGATCCTGCCCAGCATCGTCTCCGTGTCGGTGACGGCCCTCAACGCCGTGCCCCGCGAGTATGAGGAGGGCAGCCTGGCTCTGGGCGCCACCGACGCCGAGACCTGGTTCAAGGTCAGCGTCCCCGCCGCCAAGAGCGGCATCGCCGCCGGCATCGTTCTGGGCATCGGCCGCGCCGTGGGCGAGGCCATGGCTGTGATGATGGTGGCCGGCAACAGCCCCAATATGCCCGGCATCTTCAAGAGCGTCACCTTCCTGACCACCGCCATCGCCAAGGAGATGAGCTACGCCAGCGGCCTGCAGCGCCAGGCTCTGTTCAGCATCGGCCTGATCCTGTTCATCTTCATCATGATCATCAACCTGGTGCTCAACTTCTTCCTGAAGGGAGGCAGCGACAATGAAAAGTAACCGCTACGCTGATTTCTCCCCCTCCCGCCGTCTGTGGAACCAGTTCTTCACCGGCGCGGTATGGGTGGCCGCCATCTTTGTCATCGCCCTGGTGGTGGGCATCATCGGCATGGTGCTGATCCGGGGCCTGCCCCACGTCAGCTGGACCTTCCTGACCACCACTTCCAGCATCCTGCGGGGCACCAAGGGCATCCTGCCCGCCATCATCAACACCCTGTACATCATCCTCCTCACCCTGATCATCGTACTGCCTCTGGGCGTGGGCGCCGCGGTCTACCTGACCGAGTACGCCACCAACCGCAAGCTGATCGCCATGATCGAGTTCACCAACGAGACCCTGGCCGGCATCCCCAGCATCATCTACGGCCTGGTGGGTATGCTGGTGTTCGCCCAGGCTCTGGGCTTCCAGACCAGCCTGCTGTCGGGCAGCCTGACCCTGGTCATTATGACCCTGCCCACCATCATCCGCACCACCCAGGAATCCCTCAAGACCGTCCCCATGGGGTATCGTGAGGGCGCCATGGGCCTGGGCGCAGGCAAATGGCACATCATCCGCACCATCGTGCTGCCCTGCAGCATCGACGGCATCGTCACCGGCTGCATCCTGGCCATCGGCCGTATCGTGGGCGAAAGCGCCGCGCTGCTGTTCACCGCCGGCGCAGCCCAGGTCATCGCCAGCAACATCCTGGAGGCCTACACCTCCAACGGCGCGTCCCTGTCGGTGCTGCTGTACCTGCGCGCGTTCGAGAATGGCGACTTTGACTCCGCCTGGGGCATCGGCGCCGTGCTGCTGATCCTGGTCCTGATCATCAACATTGCCGCCCGTCTGGCTAAGAAGCATCTCCGTCAAAAGGGCTGATATAGTGAGGTATAACGATATGGAAACGCAAAACGCCACCCCTGTCATCTCGGCCAAAGACCTGAACCTGTGGTACGGGGATTTCAAGGCACTGAAGTCAATTTCTCTGGATGTGGGCGAGCGGGAGATCACCGCTCTGATCGGACCTTCCGGCTGCGGCAAGTCCACCTTCCTCAAGACCCTGAACCGTATGAACGACCTGGTGCCCAATGTGCGCATCGAGGGCAAGGTCACCCTGAAAGGGGAAGACATCTTTGGACCCAACATGGTGCTGACCACCCTGCGCCGCCGCGTGGGCATGGTGTTCCAGAAGGCCAACCCCTTCCCCATGAGCATCTACGACAACATCACCTACGGTCCCAAGCTGCACGGCGTCCGCCGCAAAGAGGAGCTGGACGAGATCGTGGAGAGCAGCCTGCGGGGCGCCGCCCTGTGGGATGAGGTGAAGGACCGGCTGAAAAAGAGCGCCCTGGGCCTGTCCGGCGGCCAGCAGCAGCGTCTGTGCATTGCCCGCGCCCTGGCTGTCAAGCCCGAGGTCCTGCTGATGGATGAGCCCACCAGCGCCCTGGACCCCGGCTCCACCATGAAGGTGGAGGAGCTGATGAGCGAGCTGAAGAAGAACTACACCGTGGTCATCGTCACCCATAATATGCAGCAGGCCGCCCGTATCAGCGACCGCACCGCCTTCTTCCTGCTGGGCGAACTGGTGGAAGTGGGCCCCACCGAGGAGATCTTCAGCACGCCTTCCGATAAGCGCACCGAGGACTATATCTCTGGCCGGTTCGGCTGATGATGAGAGAGGAGAGTACCACCTATGAGCATTCGCAAGCAGTATGACGAGGCGCTGAGCGAGCTGAACCAGGCTCTGTCCGAGATGGGCCAGGCTGCCGCCGACGCCATTGAGAACGCCATGGAGGCTTTGGCCGCCACCGACGCAGAAGCCGCCGCACAGATCATCAAGGATGACAACCAGATCAACGAGATGGAGCACGACATCGAGCACCGCTGCATGGTGCTGCTGCTCCGCCAGCAGCCTGTGGCCGGCGATCTGCGCCACATTTCGGCCGCTTTGAAGGTGATCACCGACTTTGAGCGGATCGGCGACCACGCCGCCGACATCTCTGAGATCATGCCCCACCTGTTCGCCTCCCGCAAGGCGGGCGACCCCGCCATCAGCGAGGCCATCCGGATGGGCCAGAAAGCCCACAAGATGGTGGTGGACGGCCTTGAGGCCTTCCTGAAGGAAGACATGAACGCCGCCCAGAAGGTGATCGCTGCCGACGACGAAGTGGACTACGACTTCAACGCCATCAAGCGCACCCTGGCCGAGGAGATCGCCGCCGATCCCTCCCAGGTGGACGCCGCCCTGGATCTGCTGATGGTCATCAAGTACCTCGAGCGCATCGCGGACCACGCCGTCAACGTTGCCGAGTGGGTGCAGTTCACCCGCACCGGCCTGTATAAGAACGAGAACATGTTCTGATTTTGGGTTTCTGTATCCTGCCAAGTCCTGCATCGGAACGGCCTGTCCGGCAAACGCCGGGTGGGCCGTTCGTTCTTTGCGGAATTGTTAGACTTTTGTTGCCAAGGTGTGAAATTTATCCCAGCACCGTTTGTTTGCAATAAACTTCGTCCTTATTTCGTTTTTAGATCGAACGAAGGAGCGCAAGGCTCTGTCTATCGGAGGATACTATGACTGAAACAGGAACCAAGGACGTGCGCGCCGCAGGCCGCAGCGGCGCCGTTGACCGGGAAGCTCTGGTCCGCGCCGCCCTGGACGAGATCGTCACCAATTACCGGGAAGCCAACCTTTCCAGCGTGGCCCGCAGCTACCAGGTCTCCCTGGCCTATGTCAGCGAATGCGTCCGGGCCGAGACCGGCCGTACCTATAAAGAGCTGCTCCAGAAGCACCGCCTCGAACTGGCCGCCCGTCTGCTGCGCCGCAGCGACATGACCATCCAGCAGATCATCGCCCAGGTAGGCTACGAGAACACCAGCTACTTTTACCGCCTGTTCCGGGCGCACTATGGCCAAAGCCCCCGGGAATACCGCCTCAGCAAACTCAACCGCATCCCCGACGGGCGCAAATGACCACAAAAAGACCGGCAGCCCCAGGCCCTTGCGGCCCGGCAGGCGCCGGTCTTTTTTATGGCTTAATAGTCCTGGCTGTGGTCTTCGATGGGAGCGGTGGCCCCGCCGTGGGCCTCCATGTACTCCTCAAAGTTTGCGTACTTCTGCTGGGGCGGACGGCGGCTGATCAGCACCAGGCCCGGGTCGTCGTCGCGGCTCTCCCGGACCGTCCTGCCGCCGCGGCCCTTGGGCTGGCTGAGCGGAGCCCGGCTGGCGGGCCGGCTGGGCGCAGGCACGCTTTTGGGTGCGGCAGCCTTCGGATGGCCGCCGCGGCTGCCCTGGGCGGCCTCGCTGCGGGCCGGGCGCGATTCCTGCTGGGCGCGGGGCTCAGGCTGCCGGCTTGTCTTGGCGGCGCTGTTCCGCTGGGACTTTTTGCCCTCGGCGTTCTGCTGGGCCCGGTTGTCCCGCTGGCCGCGGGGCTGTTGTCCGCCGGCTTTGGCGGAGCGTGCGGGCTGCTGCTGGCCGCCCCGCCCTCTGGGCTCGGCAGGGGGCGCAGATACCGCCTTGGCAGGCAGGACGGCGGTCTCCGCCCCGGTCAGGAAGTGGGGATCGAATTTGGGCTGGGCCTGCCCGCCCTGGCCCTGCTTGGGCCGGCCGTCCCGACGGGGCCGCCGGGAGCGGCTGCGCTTTTCCCCGCCCTCGCCGGCACGGGGGGCGCTCTTTTTGCTTTCGTCCATGATGTTCTCCTCTTTTTCTATCTTGGAAGGCTGCACCTGCCGCACTTTGAGGGGGCGGACAGGCTGCTGCGCCTCGGTTTGCTGGGGTGGGGCGGCGTTGTCCCAGGGGTGGCCGGCGGCCACCGGGATCTTTTTGCGGTTCAGCTTCTCGATGCCGGCCAGGTACTCCTGCTCCTCCGGGGCGCAGAAGCTGATGGCGGTGCCGTCGGCTCCGGCCCGGGCCGTCCGCCCGATCCGGTGAACGTAGGTCTCGGGCACTTCGGGCAGGTCGTAGTTGAACACATGGGACAGCTCATTGATGTCGATGCCGCGGGCTGCGATGTCGGTGGCCACCAGCACCTTGGTGCGCCCCGCCTTGAAGCCTTCCAGCGCCGCCACACGGGCGCTCTGGCTCTTGTTGCCATGGATGGCCGCCGCCGGGATGCCCTGCTTGACCAGGTCTTTGGCGATGCGGTCGGCCCCATGCTTGGTGCGGCTGAACACCAGGGCGTTGTGCACGGGAGGCTGCAGGTTCTGGATCAGCCAGGGCAGCAGCCTGCGCTTGTCCGCCTTGGAAACGTAATACAGCTTTTGGTCAATGCGGTCCACCGTGCTGGACACCGGGTCCACCTTCACAAAGGCAGGGTCCCGCAGGATGCCGGCGGCCAGCTGCTCAATCTCGGCGGGCATGGTGGCGCTGAACATCAGGTTCTGCCGGCGGGCGGGCAGCTTTGCGATCACCTTTTTCACGTCGTGGACAAAGCCCATGTCCAGCATCCGGTCGGCTTCGTCCAGCACAAAGATCTCCACGCCCGACAGGTCCACATACCCCTGTCCGATCAGGTCGTTCAGGCGGCCGGGACAGGCCACAAGGATGTCCACCCCCTGCCGGAGTTTCTCCACCTGAGGGGCCTGGCCCACCCCGCCAAAGATCACCGTCTCCTTCAGGGGCAGGTATTTGCCGTACTGTTCAAAGCTGGCCTCGATCTGGAGGGCCAGCTCCCGGGTGGGGGTAAGGATGAGGGCCCGGATGGCCCCCGATTTTTTGGCCGGACGGGACGCCAGCAAGTCCAGCATGGGCAGCGCAAAGGCCGCCGTTTTGCCGGTGCCGGTCTGGGCGCAGCCCAACAGGTCCTGGCCCTTCAGCACCGGGGGGATGGCCCCCGCCTGGATGGGCGAGGGCTGCTTATAGCCCGCCTGGGCCACGGCCCGCAGCACGGGCCTGGATAGATTCAGTTCTTGAAATGTCATTATGCTCCTTGGTCTATAAGGGCAGGCCGCGCCCCGCCCCTGCTCTGCGCACAGGGCAGCTGCGCGGCTGCCAGCTCTCACGGTTCTCCGGCAATGCGGCGGCACTCGATGTAGTACCGCTTTTCTTCCGCGTGGCCCATGCTGAACGTCTTGCGGGGCAGCACGCCCCCCAGCACCACCCCGCGGAACAGGTCGCCCTTTTCCAGCGCAGGCAGCAGCAGGCCCACGGCCCCTTCCCCGGCAGCGCTGGTGCTGAACGCACGCACAGCAGCCTCATCGTGGATGTAATCCACCCGGGCTTCGGGGTGATTCTCGAGGAAATATTCCACAAATTCGTCCACCGTGCCCACCACCAGGGGCGCAGTGGGATTTTCAAAGCTGAGAGTGCAGCTGCCGTTCAGGCCGATCAGCTGGAACTTCTGGTGGTACTGGTCCCCAAAATGGACCCCCGCCATGTTCTTGTCGCTCCACGTCACCAGGTTGAGCAGCACCGTCTCATAGCTGGTATTGAACAGCACCCGGTGGATGGGCTCGATCTCCACCGCCTCCGACTGGACGTTGCACACCTCGGCCAGGCACCAGCGGGCCGGATGCTCCAGGCGCTGCTCGGGGGTGAGGGTGGGTTTCAGCTCCTCCCAATAGGCTTTGGCAGTGGCCAGAGAGTGGTTGCCGTCCCCCACAGCCAGAGCCAGGGGCTTGTTGTTGGGGGCGTTGGGGTATTTGGCCCCAAAGGCCCCGGCGCTGCTCAACCCCAGGACAGCCTGCTGGATCTGGGCGATGAGGGCCGGGTCTTCCACCGCCCAGCCCGCCACATGGCCGCCGCCCAGCATCAGCTCTCCCTCATACAGGGGGCGCAGCTCCTCTTTCCGGGCGCCGATGGGTTCCACCAGGGTGCAGCCGGGGTCGTCCGCCAGCATCATGACATGGGGGGTCTCCAGGGCGGCGCCGCGGCGCACCGCCATCCGGGGCGGTATCCGGGATTCCACCGTGTTCTCGCTGGGGCGGATGAGGGACAGGCTGCCCCGATGGTAATTGTAGGCCTCCAGGTCTACCCGGCCCACCAGGCCCTGGCGCACACGGCCGCTCTGCAAGGTACGCTCCACATAGACAAAGCCGTCCACCGCCCGTGTCAGCACGTCCTGCTGATACGCCCGCATGGTGCGGTGGATCTTGTCCACCCGGTCCTGCAGGCCGCTGTCCGCAAGGTACACCTCGGGCAGGATCAGATGGAGGGCGCTGGGACCGTCCCCAGCGGCACAGGCCGCCTTTTCCCAATAGCTGCGGTCGCTGGTGAACTGGTCGCAGGCGATGCAGCCCCACTGCCCCAGCGGCACCGCCGCATCGGGCAGAAGGATATGGGCCGGCATAAAGCAGGGTGTCTTTTCCATATTCAGTTCCTCACTCTCACATAAACCACAGGCCGGGGCAGTCAGTAAAACATCCCGCTCTCACTGTCCCGCACCACAACATAGGCGGCTCCCAGCTGTTTCATCTGCTGGGCCGTCTGCTCCAGCAGGGCGGGGTCCTGGGCCTCCCCCGCAGGCAGGCTGACCACCAGGTTCTGCACCCCCAGCTGGGCGGGCAAAGCCCCCAGCGTGGTGCTGACGCCGGTGCAGCTGGCCAGAGGATACTCGTACCACAGGGTGACCCGGTCCGCAAACCGGGCGTCCCAGGCGGCGATATCCGCCGCCAGCCGGGCGTCGCGGCTCAGGCCGCCCGTCTCCCCGAAGCCCTGGCTGGAGGACACCGCCGGCGGGAACTGGACCGCCGACAGGCAGATCTGTTCAAACCCGCAGCCGTACAGCTCCTCGATCAGGTCGCCGATGAACTGCACCGCCGAATCCGCATAGGGGTTCAGCCAGGCCTTGCCCCCCGCCGCCGCGTTGGCGGCATCCAGCCACAGATAGCCGCCGCCCCCCGCGTACTGGATGGACATCCCACGGTCGGTGTAGGCGGCGATGGGGTCCTGGAAGGCGGCCACCCCGGCCACCGGCACCAGCCCCTCCTCTTTGAAGATGGCGGCGATGCGGGCAGGGTCCACCACATGGGCGGCCACGCTGCGGCTGGCAGCCGGCACCGCCGAGGCATAGTAGATATAGCCCGTCGTGTCCTTCAGAGGGATGAGGGCGTACGTCACCCCCTGCTGTGCCAGGTTTTGGGCCGCCGCCCGGATGGAAGCTTCATCGCCCAGAGCCGACAGGCTCACCGAGGCCCAGCTGCCCTCCCGGATGGCGGTGCCTGCCACCGGCAGGGCCTCCGACGAGGCAGCCGCCTGAGAAGAAGCCGCCTGGGAGGAAGCAGGCTCCGGCCGGGAACTGGCCGGCTCGGGCCGGGGATCCGCCTGGGAAGAAACAGCCTCCGAGGAGGCGGGCAGTTCCCGGTCCCGCACCACGGTATACCAGGTGTGGGTGGCCCAGTCCAGCACATAGGGCGCCGCCAGCCAGGCCGCGCCCAGCACCACGGCCGCCAGCAGCAGGATCCCCAGCGCTTTCTTGATCTTGTCCCCGCGGCTGTAAAAGCTGCGGTGATACCGCTTGACCTTTTTGTTCCGCCTTCTTCTCGGCATGGTTCCTCACCTTTCCCCTTTAAGGGCGGCGCGCTGGCGCACCCCGCCCTGCACTCTTACAGGATGACCGTATGCCCCGTAAAGCCATAGATGGCCAGCGCCAGCACCCCGATGTAGATCAGGGTGATGGGCATTCCCCGGAAAGCCGATGGGATGGCCTGGCTGCGCAGGCGGTTCTGGGCTTCGGTCACCAGCAGCACCGCCATCAGATAGCCCACGCCGCTGCCCAGGCCAAAGCCCAGCGCCTGCGTCAGGGTGAAATTTTGGGTGCGGCCCAGCAGCAAAGTGCCCAGCACACAGCTGTTCAGGGCAGCCAGCGGCAAAATGCGCAGCAGCTGCCGCTTCCAGGGCAGGCGCAGCAGGTACAGCAGGGCCATCTCCACCCCGCTGACGACCGCGATGCACGCCATGTACACCAGGGGCCGGAAGGACGCCGGAAGCCCGAACGAGGCCGTCCAGCCGCCTGCCAGCCATCCCACGGGGGCCACCAGGAACTGGGTGACGCACAGCAGCAGGCCAAACAGCAGGCTGTTGGTCCGCTCGTCCCCTACCAGCTGCACCAGGCGCGAAACGCCCAGCGCCCGGGTAAAGACCGCGTTCTGGGCAAAGACGGCCAGCATCGCATATCCAAAAAAGACAGCCAGTGTCTCGGGCAGCGAGCCCGCCGGCTGGGTCGAAAAGATCGCAGGATTCACAGCTCGCCACCCGCCTCCTTTTGCTCTTTCTGATGGTTGACGATCACCTGGTTGCGCGCCTCATTGGTGAGGAACGCCTTGTACCGGGCCGCCAGCGCCCGCCAGACGGCGCACAGCACCCCCAGCAGGATGAATCCGCCCGCCGGCATGGAGGCCAGCGGCAGCAGGATGGTGTTGGCCGTCACCGGCAGGCCAAAAACGGTGCCCGCCGCCAGCCATTCCCGGATGCAGCCCACCAGCAGCAGGATGACGGCATAGCCCACCGTCACCCGCACGCCTTTGGACACCGCCTTGCGCAGCGTCTCCTGGACGCGGGCGTAGCGGTAGATCAGCAGAGGCTCCACCACCAGCAGGGGCAGGTAGATGCCCAGCGTCAGCAGCCCCACCCCGAACAGACGTTCCAGGACGGGATAGACCGCCAGGTAGACCACCGATGCGGTCCCGCAGTAGATCAGGCCCCGGGGCAGCAGTTTGGCCCGCAGTTCTTCCTCGCCGGCGTGCTCCTGCAGGGGCACCAGCTTGCTCAGCCCAAAGCTCAGCACCCGGGAGGGGGTCAGCAGCAGGGCCACCGCCACCGCCAGCATCAGGGCGTTTTTGCCGCTGGTGGCCAGCACCACGAGCGGCGCCAGCCCCATGCCCTGCATCACCACGGGGTTGTTCAAAAAGATGCGGTCATGGTGGGCATACCGCCCGGGGTCCCGCAGGATGGCTTCCGCTTTTCTCTGTTTCATACGGCAGCCTCCTTTCCGGTCGCCTGGTCCCCTTTGGGCAGGTGGTACAGACGGTCCACCACACGGTCCAGCCAGCCGGACAGGGCGTTGACGATCAGCAGCGCAAAGCAGCCGCCCGTCTCATACACCCCAAAATACCGGAAAGCCATGCACACGCACCCCAGCAGCGCGCCGTACAGCACACGGCCCAGGCGGCGCTTGGGGCAGGTATAGGGTTCGCTGACCAGGAACACGGCGCTGTAAAGGGTGGCGCCGCTGACCAGCTCATATTTCACCAGGTTGAGCCGCTGCAAAGCGCTCTCCCACACGGTGGTATGCACCAGATCCGCCTGCCGCGGGAACAGGAACGCGATCACCGCGCAGGCCGCCAAAAAGCTGACCGCCGCGCTCAGGCGCATATCCTTCTGGGTGTACAGGAACAAAGCGCAGGCCAGCAGGATCAGCACCGCGCCGGTGCCCAGCGGGGCCGCGAACTCTCCCAGCACCAGCGGCCAGGAACTGACCGTCGGCAGGCCCCCGTTGCGCAGGGTGCTGCCCATGCCGCTGACCAGGCTCACCCCGGTGGTGTCCCACAGGGGGATGTCCGCATAGGGCTGCGGGTAGAGGAACACCTGTTCCGGCCAGGACACCGCCACCACCACAAAGCCCACCGCCGCCGGGTGGAAGGGGTAGCTGCCATAGCCGCCAAAGGCTTCCTTGCCCAGCAGCACGCCAGCCATCACCGCCGTCACCAGCACATACCAGCTGACGGTGGCGGGCATCAGCAGGGCGATCACCAGGGCGAAGCTCTCATTGGAACAGTCCCCCGGGCGGTATACACGGCGGCGCAGCACCGCCACCAGGCGGTCGCAGAGGTTGCCGGTGAGCAGGGCCACCAGGCACAGCAGCACCGGCCGCGGCCCGTACAGGTAGGCCGACATACACACCAGCGGCAGAGCCATCCAGCAGATATGCTTGTAATACCCGCCTGTACGGGCCAGCTCCACCGCCTGTTGTTTCTTGATCGAATCTTCCATTGGTCATCCTCATCCAGGGCGTCACATCGCCGCCAGCCGGGCCACCGCCCCGGCCGGGTCGGCCGCGGCAAACACCGAGCTGCCGGCCACCAGCACATCGGCGCCGGCGCGGGTGCACAGGGCGGCGGTCTCATCGTTGACGCCGCCGTCCACTTCCAGCAGAAAGGCAAGGCCCAAAGCCTCGCGCCGGGCCTTCAGGGCCGTCAGCTTGTCCAGGCAGGAGGGCATGAATTTCTGGCCCCCAAAACCCGGCTCCACGCTCATCACCAGCACCAGGTCCAGCTGGTCCAGCCAGGGATCCAGCGCTTCGGCGGGGGTGCCCGGCTTGATGGTCATGCCGGTCTTGCAGCCCGCCGCACGGATGGCGGCCAGCACAGCGGCGGGGTCATCCTCCGACTCCAGGTGGAAATTGATCAGTCCCGCCCCTGCCCTGGCAAAGGCGTCCACATAGGCCAGGGGGTGGCTGATCATCAAATGCACATCGAAAAAGGCGCTGGGGATGCCCTGGTGCAGGCTGGCCAGCACCGGCACCCCAAAGCTGATATTGGGCACAAAATGCCCGTCCATGACATCAAAATGCAGCATACCGGCCCCCGCCTCCAGGACCAGACGGCACTGGTCTCCCAGGCCGCAGAAGTCGGCGGAAAGAATGGATGGGCTGACGATCGCCATAACTATACACTCCGTTGCATCAGTTTTTATGTGGGGCCGCGCCGGGGCGCAGCTCACATTTTAGTGTACACGAAAACGGCGCAAAAATCAAACCCGCGGCCGTCTTTTTCACGGAAATGACGTATTTGCCCCAAAATGCGGCAGCCCTTTCAGCGTGCGGCGGCGTCCGGGCCGGGCTGTGTGGTGTCGTCCGACAGCTTGAGCAGGTCCCCCTTGCCCGGCACCTCGGCCGGCAGGGTAAAGACAAAACGGCACCACTCTCCCTGCTTGCTCTCCACCCGGATCTGCCCGCCCGACAGATTCACCAGCACCTTGCAGATGTGCAGGCCAAGGCCGGCCCCGCGGGCATGGAGGCCCCGGGACTGGTCCTCTTTATAAAAGCGGTCGAACACGAAGGGCAGCGCCTCGGGGGAGATGCCCTGGCCGCTGTTCCAGATGGAGATCTCGGCCTCGGGGCCCAGTTTTTCCACGCTGAAGCGGATCACGCCCCCCGGCGGGGTGAACTTGACCGCGTTGTCCAAGAGGTTGTACACCACCTGGTGGATCAGGTCGGGGTCGGCATAGACCAGCACCCGCTCGTCCATGGTCAGGCCCTCCAGATCGATCTGGCCGTCGTTGATCCGCTGTTCCGCCGACAGGGCCACCCCGGTCAGGGTCTCCCAGATATTGAACATCCGGGCGTTGACCCGGTATTCCCCCGACTCCAGCTTGGACAGATCCAGCATATTCTGCACCAGCCGCGCCAGCCGCCCCGTCTCCTGGGAGACCAGCTGCAGGTAATGGTTTTGCAGTTCGGGTGGGATGGTGCCGTCCAGGATGCCGTCGATAAAGCCCTTGATGGTGGTCATGGGGGTGCGCAGCTCGTGGGCAATGTTGCCCATGAACTGTCCCCGGGAGGAATCGATCTGCTGGAGGTTGGCGGCCATGGTGTTGAAGGTGCGGGCCAGGTCGGCGATCTCGCCGTCTCCGTCCACGTCCTCCACCCGCACCGAAAAGTCGCCGCCTCCGAATTTCTGGGCCGCCTCGCTGATGCGGTGGAGCGGCTGGGTCAGGCTGCGCATCAGGAAGGTGGTCAGCACGCTGGCGCAGATGAGCATGAGACAGGCCGACAGCAGGAAGTTGGAGCCAAAATTGCCCACGAACTCATCCAGCATCTGGCCCGACGCGCAGACGAACACATAGCCCACCGGCCCGCCGCTGAACGCGATGGGCTGCGCGGACACATAAAACCGCTCGGTCAGGGCGCCCCCCAGCTTGCCCAGCTGGTGATATACCCCTTCCTGTGCGCCGGCCACATCCTCCATCACCTCGGCCGGCACCGCGCGCACAGCCAGATAATCGTTGTTGGAGGCCAGCACCACGCTGCCGTGGTCATCGGTGAAAAAGATATGCACGTTGGCGCTCTCGCCGATCAGGTCCACCTTGTCGGACACGCCGGCGTCGGTCATGGGCTGGCCGTCCGCCAGGTCTTTCAGAAAGTAACCGGCGGTGCGGCTGACCAGGCCCCCCACGTCATCCAGCGCGCCAAAGCGCTCCTGGGCAAAGTAGCGGCTGAACAGCACCAGCTGGGACAGGCCCATGACGGCCACGCCCAGGATCATCAGGGTGGCTACGGTGGAGAAAAAAGCCACCGATATGCTCTTGCGCATTATTGACGCACCTCGAATTTATAGCCCACGCCCCAGACGGTCTTCAGCTCCCACTTGTCGGAAGCCCCGGCCAGCTTCTCCCGCAGGCGCTTGACGTGCACGTCGATGGTGCGGGAATCGCCGTAATACTCGAAGCCCCACACCTCGTCCAGCAGCTGATCCCGGGTGTAGACGCGGTTGGGATGGGAGGCCAGGCAGTACAGCAGCTCCAGCTCTTTGGGGGGCGCTTCCACCACCTTGCCCTTGACTTTCAGCTCGTAGCTGTTCATATCCAGCCGCAGGTTGTCGAACTCCACCACCCCTTCGGCGGGCTTTTCGGCGCTGCCGGCCGCACAGCGGCGCAGCACCGCTTTGATGCGGGCCACCACTTCCTTGCTGTCGAAGGGCTTGACGATGTAGTCGTCGGCGCCCAGTTCCAGCCCCAGCACCTTGTCGAAGGTCTCGCCCTTGGCGGTCAGCATGATCACCGGGGTATCGCCCTGCTTGCGGATGCGGCGGCAGACCTCCCAGCCGTCCAGCCTGGGCATCATCACATCCAGCAGCACCATGTCGGGCTTGGCCTGGGCGTACTTGGCCAGGGCGTCCTCCCCATCCGACGCAAGGGTGACCTGATAGCCCTCCTTGGTCAGGTAGAGCCGCAGCAGTTCGCAGATATTCTGGTCGTCGTCCACGACGAGGATCTTTTCGTTTGCCATAGTGGTTCTCCTTCACACTGGGTGCATCCCCAGGCAGTGCGGATGCACCTTTTTGCTCCGGGCAGGCAGCAACGGCCCCCGCCCCGCCGATACGTTCACAGTTTTATTATACGGAACAGTTATGACAAAATAAAGAACTTCCCGCAATTTTATCCTGTCCCAGTTGCAGCAAAAGCGCTGGCCGGCCCAAAAACAATGCGGGGGCCGGCTTTGCAGCCGACCCCCGCAGAGGGACCCTATCTTTCGTGACGCAAAAGTTCTTTTGTTTTGGTGCGATCAACAACAGAAGGAATATGGTTGTATTCCTCTTTGCCGCCACATCGGATGGGTGTTTTACCCGAGCGTGCAGGTGGTCTCTGGCACCTGTGCGCCCCTTATATCATCTCCCGGTATGGTGCCCCGGGGGTGTTATAAGTAAAGTTTAAGATTGTTGTTACTTCAGAGTGGTCTCAGTAACAGTCTGGTTGACAACGTAGGCGACGTAATAGTAAGTCTGACCATTCAGGCCCTCCACAGACACCATGCTGATGCTGCCATCATAACCATAGCTGTAATACTTATCCTGTCCACCAACAGTGACACCACTGTTCAGTTTTCCGTCATTGTCATTGTCATTAGAAGTAGCTGCCAGCTTGGCAATTTCTTCGTTAACGGCATTTGCAACAATATTCAAAGCAGCTTCATTGGTCAACGCAGGAAAGATTTTTACTCCATACTGAGTATAGGTCTTGCCATCTTCATCGCCAATATCTTCCCCAGTGGCATGGTGTTGGTTATACTTAACCATATTATTCAGAAAGCCATTGGTTACAAGTGTTCCATTTCCACCCCGATACCAAGCTGCATCAGGAGTAACCATTTTCAGCCCAGTGATACGAGTGATCGCGTTAGCCACTTCATCATCAGTGGCATCATTACCGTACACACTGACAGCTTTCTGCAAAGCGGAATCCAGAGACGAATTAGCAGTAAAGTTAATTTTCACCAGGTTAGAAGCACTCTGACCTTTATTCACAGCTTCAACAATAGGAGTAGTATTGGGAGTGACAATGGGATCATCACCATTCCCACCGTTACTACCATTGGAGCAGCCAGCCAGCATACTGACGGCCATGATGCCGGCCAGTGCCAGAGAGGCAATCTTTTTAAGTTTCATTTTGGTTTATCCTCCTTATAAGAAAAGACAAAGACTCAAAACAGATCAATAGGTCAAATTACAAACTAATTAGACCTTTTCTTCCGAGACGGTCTGAGTAATGCTGTAAACAACATAGTAAGTGGTGGAGCCGCCCTCCTGCTGAGCTGCAACCATACTCACATTACCGGTGTAGCTGTAGGCGTAATAAGTATCGCCATCTTTCTTGCCGTCTTTGCTGGAGTTTGCAACCAACTTGAAGTTCTGAATTTCACCATTATCAACAATACCATCATTATCGGTATCGACCCAGTAAGAAACCCCGTTTTTGATGGCATTGTCCATGCTACGAGCAGCAGCATTCACTGCATCTGCCTCGGTCCAGTAATAAGCACTGCCAAGGCTCATAACACCGTAAGCAGTAAAGGACATACCATCTTTCAGATTATTGGAATTTTCATCCCCAAAATCCGACATAAGATCACCTGCCGTACCACGGAGTTCGTAAACAGTGTTCAGAATAGCCCACGCGCTATCATAACTACCAGCATTCTCCACAGCCACCTTCAGGGCATTATCCAAAGACGAATTGGAAGTGAAGTTGACCTTAACCTTGTTATCTGCATCCTGGCCGTTGTTGAAGGCTGTAACAATAGCAGAAGCACCAGGGGTGACAACGGTGTTCCCATTGTCATTCCCGTTGCCGGTGCTGTTGCCAGAGCAGCCAGCCAGCATGCTGACAGCCATAACGCCGGCCAGCATCAGGGAAGCAATTTTCTTGAGCTTCATAATGAATTTTTCCTCCTTATGGTGTATAAAAGATAGAGACCCAAAACAGGTTCAAAGGAAGGTCCTTTCCTTTGTGTGCCTATCATAACATACCCCCCCCGGTGTCAAGACCCAATTTTGAATTTTGCCATTTTTTCTTTATTTTCTTTAGTTCGTGTTCTCTAACTTTAGACGCAGGAGGATTTTGATGCAAACGAAAAGCGCCCCGCTTTCGCAGGGCGCTTTGGAATAGCCGCTTCAATGTATACGTTTTGTAAATTTTACAGAGCTTTACTCCAGGATCTTTTCGATGGTCAGGATGTTTTTGCCGTCCCGGCGTTCGTACTCCATGTGGTCCATGCTCTTTTTGACCATCAGGATGCCCAGACCGCCGATCTCACGTTCGTCCGCCGAAAGGCTGATGTCGGCATCCTTTTTGGCCAGGGGGTCAAAGGGCACGCCCGCGTCCTCAAACTGAATGGTGATCTTTTTGGGGCTGCTGCCGACGCTGCAGCGAATGGTGGCCTCCCCGTGGCCGGGAGCATAGGCGTAATGCGCGATATTGACGTACAGCTCCTCCACTGCCACCTGGATGGCGATTTCCGCCTTGGTGGAACAGTTGGCTGTGCGCAGGTGCTGCTCGATAAAGTCCTGTACCGCTTGCAGCTGTTCCAGCTCGGCGGGAACGGTCAGGCTGTCCATCTGTACGGCGTTGTCGGTGGTCTTGACTTCCAGACAAAGCATGGTGATATCGTCAAACTGCGGCGCATCCCCCACAAAGCGGTCGATATCCGCCTTGACCGCATCCAGCAGCTTTTCCGGTTTGCAGGCGCCCGAGGCATTCAGGGCCGACAGCATCCGGTCGGTGCCATAGAGGATGTTTTCGCCGTTGGTGGCTTCCGCCACGCCGTCGGTGTATACAAACAGGATATCGCCGGGCGCAAGATCCAGTTCGTAGGGGCGGTAGCGGGAACCCTCCATGCCCGCCAGCACAAACCCATGGCGGTCGTGGTACAGCTCAAAGGAACCGTCCCGCCGTTTGATGGCCGGAAATTCGTGTCCCGCATTGGACGCCACCATATGCCCGGTGGAGATCTCATAGATGCCCAGCCAGGCAGTGACGAACATTTCAGCGTCATTGTTTTCGCACAGCTGGTTGTTCACCGCCGCCAGCACCTCCTGGGGCGCCTTGCCGGTGAGGGCCTCGTTTTTGATCAGGGTCTTGGCGATCACCATGAACAGGGCCGCGGGCACGCCCTTGCCCGACACGTCGGCAATGACCAGGGCCAGATGGTCGTTGTCCACCAGGAAGAAGTCGTAGAAGTCGCCGCCCACCTCTTTGGCGGGATGCATATTGGCGTAGATGTCAAACTCCTCCCGCTCCGGGAACGCCGGGAAAATACAGGGCAGCATACTGGCCTGGATCTGCGTGGCCACGCTGAGCTCCGCCCCGATGCGCTCCTTTTCTGCGGTGACTTTGGCAAGGTTATCGATGTAGTTATCCAACTCCTCCAGCATGAAGTTGAAGGAATTGCCCAGCTCCTCGATCTCGTCGCCGGTGTGCATCTCGATGTGCTGGTTTTTGAAATCGGAGGTGCGGGTGATCTTTTCCATCATGCCGGCCAGAGTACCCACAGGCTTTGTCACAGTATAGCGCACAAAAACGATGTAGCAGACGATCGCCACACCGATGATGCCCACCGAGATGCCCAGCATGGTGTACAGGAAAGAGTTCAGATAGCTGCGCACTTCCCGCATATCGATGATGTACTGGATCTCCGCAATGGCCTGCCCGTTCTCGTCCAGGATGGGCCACACAGCAGTGTAATTGTAACCATAGGAGTTGTCGGTGATCAGCGGCATCTCACTGCCAGTATTCACCGCATATAAATCCCAGATATCGTAATAAACTTGTAAATCGTCGGGAGTGGAAGCCGCATCGGTGTAGAGGATATCACTGCCATAGGGGATCTGAGCCGCCGGGTCATCCCCCATTTCCGGCACGCAGGTGTCAATGTAGAAGGTCACGCTGTCCTCATCCGGCACCACAAGAGACAAGAAAGTGATGTTGCCTTCTTTTTTCAGCTTTTCGAACATTTGCACTGTTTCTGTATAGGTCTCGGTTTGGTCTCCGCCCTCTGCCAAAATCGTCCTTACATCTTCCAACGGGAGCATGGTGGCAATGCTTTTCGCCCCAAAAGTGGCATTGTGAGAGTACAGATCTTCCAGATAGCTGCGTGTATTGGCGTAGCTGAACAGTGATATCACCACAGATAGTACAACGCCCAAAATAGTCAATGATACAATAAATTTCGGCAAAAGTTTTACTTTTATACGGTTTTCTTTATTCATTCTTTTCTCCTCCTACAGCTTTTTGTAGTATACGACAGCATCGCATTGGCAGCGGTCCTCACAATAAGGGCACTCCAAATTTGGCACATTATACCAGAAGCGAGGTATACTGGCTATATAATAAAACTTCAAATCTTCTACAGTACGAGCCAATGGAACACAGTCTTGTCCCCTTGGCTTCCAGCACACAACGACCGCCGCTGTTGCTTTTACTTTTTGGTTCGCATATTTTAAAGCCCACCCGATCAAACCTCGTGCAAGTCTTTGCCGGCGATAGGGTTCTAGAATGCTGATAGAGCGGATGTGAATGATTTTTTCAGGCTGATCCTGCGTCAGGGTTTTTAACCCCTCAGGAGTCATCTTTAAGAACTGTGCTGTTTGGCTAAAATCTTCTACATAGAAATAAATGTATCCCGCAATTTCATTTTGGAAATCACGAAGAAACACAAAAAAGTGATTATCTTTTCTCAGGCTCTTTTCCAAATAATCTTTTGTATAAAGATTTTTTCCTACACTAATATCGCACACCTTAACGGCAGTATCCAATTCTTCCAGACGCAACGGGCACACATAAAAATTTGCCCCCTTAGGAATTGATATGATTTCAAAGCTCAAATCTTATCACACTCCCTCCCTGCACAAAATAAATTGCAGCGCAAAAATAAATTCCGACTTCATAGAGGTAGCATTTTCTCTCAATGCATCATAATTTCTTTCTAGCCAACACTCACATTCAAACCAAACCCTATTTTTTTGTTCTACTTTTTGCAGCAATTTTATATCCTGCGGAAAGTAAGAACAAAACACCTCAAAGATGTCCTCTTTCTTTTTCAACTGGCCGCCCGTGGCCCGGATGGCTGCGGGCAGCTGCTGGATCCGGCGGTAACCGCAGCGCTCCAGCCAGCCGACGACTTGCTCGCCGCAGCGGCGGTTGCCCGCATAAGGGTCCAATGCCAGCATCTGCAAAAACTGCCGGAACAGCCCCTGCCGGTCCGGGGTCAGGCTGCACGCCAGGTCGTCCGCTTCCTCGATCAGCAGGCAGCCGCCGGGTGCCAAAAAGGGACGCAGGGTCTTCAGCACCGTCTGGGGGTCCCGCAGATGCATCAGCACAAAGGAAGCATAGATGACGTCAAAGGCTTCGATCCCCGCCTGCTCCATCAGAGCAGACAGTTCCCGGGCAAAGGAAGGGCTTTCCAGATCGCAGGGATGAAACGAAAACACCTCCCCGCCATGTCTGCCATGGGCCCAGCGGGCCAGAGCCTCGTTGTACTCCAGCCCCATCACCCGGCTCACCTCCGGGCGGTCGAACCGCTCCATCGTTTTGCAGCCGTTGTTGCAGCCGATGTCCAGTACGCGGGCGCCGCTCCTGCCCTTGAATACCTTGTCAAAAACAGGCTGTTCGCATTCCCACAGCAGCTTGTTTTGGATGTGCAGCCGCTCCACTTCCCATTCATTTTCAAAAACGGCTTGGTTTTCCATGTTTTCCTCCCCAAATCCACTCACAGGATCAGATACAGATAGTTGAAGATCAGCTTTCTCTGGTAGTTGTAGAACTGCGTCTTTTTGGTGATCAGATTGATGACCGCATTGTCGATCTCATCCCCATCGCCGGCCTCAAAAGGATTGTAGGTGTGCACGTTGTCCCGGATGCGCAGGATGATCTCATCCCCGTTCTCCATCAGCTTGATGGCGATGGAGCGCTGGCGGCTGGTATCCTTCAGGCCGAATTTGATGATGTTCAGGATCAGTTCCTCCACCATCAGATGGATGAAGAAGGCTTTTTTGTAGTCGATCTCCCAGGCATCGCACAGCTGCTCCAGGTCGTTGGCGATCTCGTTGATGCTGTCGGTGGAGATGGTATAGACTTTTTCGTAGTTCTTGCCGCTGAGGCCGAATTTTCGGGTCACATAGGCCGAGGACCCGCTGACCATATGGACGATCCCCACTCCCGCCAGGCACAGCCCTTCGGTCAGCACATAGGTCAGGCTGAGGCCGGTCATGTGCAGCCGGGAGATCAGGATGCCGCCCAGCACCATCATCAGCACAAAGTTGCGCACCAGAGACATGGCGCTGGCCAGTTTGGCCCGGCCGATGGCCTGCCAGAATGCGGTGGACAGGACGTTGACGCCCATAAACAGCAGGCAGACGCTGTACAGCCGCACCGCCGGCACTGCCATAGCCAGGACCGCAGGCTCCGCAATGCCAAAGAACCGCATCAGCTGCGGCGCAAAGACCACAAAGACCGCCCCCACCAGCGCGCCGCCCGCCAGCACGATCTTGAGCCCCAGGCGCATGGTCACCAGGATGCTTTCGCTGTCCCGCTCCCCGGTAAAGATGGACGCCACCGTAGAGATGGCATTGCCCGCCCCATCAAAGATGGCGGCGGGGATGGTACTCATGGTATAGATGACCCCGAAGATGGCCACATAGGTGACGCCGTTGGCCCGGTCGCTGGCCAGCAGCAGCGTGTTGAAGGTGAACATCACCACGCCCTGAAAGATAAATGCCGAGCCCACTCCAAACCCGTTGCCCACAAAGGCTCTCAGGTCCGCCCAGCCGGGCAGGCGCAGCCGCAGCCGCAGGGATGCGCTCTTGCGGGCAAAATGGAACAGCAGCACCACCAGGCCCAGCGTTTCCGCGATGCACAGAGCCGAGGACGCGCCCACGATGCCCCACTTGAACCCCTGCATGAACAGGATATCCAGCGACAGATTGAACACCACCACCACAGCCGAGGAGGCCGCGGCCAGCTTGGGGTCGCTGTCGGTGCGGACCGTATTGGCCAGGATGTGGTACAGCACAAAGACCGGGGCCGAGCCGAACACGACGGTCAGATACTGCCGGGCCAAAGGCCGCAGCGCATCCTCAGCGCCCAAAAGATCCAGCATCCGTTCCCGCAGAGGCAGCACTACGGCCAGGCACAGCGCCCCCACCAGCACCCCTGTCAGCAGCACCTCGTGGAAAATGCGGTTGGCCTCCTCCACATGGTCCGAACCCAGGGCGCGGCCTATCTTCACGTTGGCGCCCACCCCCAGGGTCATGCCCAGCAGCGCATAAAACAGAAACACCGGCGTGGCGATGCTGGTGACGGCCAGGCCGTCGCTGCCCACCAGGTTGCCCACCAGAATGGCGTCGATGAGGGTAGAAAACGTGGTGCCCAACGCCGAACACACGCCCCAAAACAGAAAGTACCAATAGGCCCCCCGGGCGAACTGCATCGCCGCCCGCCGTTCGGACTTGGTCTCCGTCATAAAACTCGATTCTCCTTCCTATTCGGTCCATCCGCAGGCAGACGCATCAGCCCAGCGCCGCTGCCGGCTCCTCCTCCAGGAAGCAGACCGCGGTGACCGTATCCTGCTCTTCGCCTTTTTTGAAGGTCAGGTATTCCGTTTGATCCTCAATGAATTCCACGGCGCTGGCCTCGGTCCCTTCCTGCACGTCCTCCACAGGATTCACGCCCTGCAGCGGCGCGCTCATCCGGACCGTGACGCTCTGGCCGTCGGGGGCGATGCCGCATTCCACCGTCACCATGCCCCCTTCTTTGCACTTGCGGCAGCACAGGGCGAACAGCTCGTCCACCATCACCGCCACGCGGGCATAGGCCCGGCGCTGGATGCTGTTGTCCTCAAAGCGCTTTTTGAGGAAGGCGGTCACCTCTCCGGCCGAGGCCGGCACGGCAGGCACCTGACAGTGGGCCAGCTCCTTGTCCCCTTTGCGGTATTCCAGCATCAGAGCCGCATAGCCCACCCGGTCCTCGTCCCGCTGGCAGTAGGCCGCAGCCTCGTCGGCGGTGAACTGCAGGATCTCCTCCGGGGCCTGGGCCCTGCTGCGGCTGCGGTTCAGCACGGCGCGCAGCTCCTGTTTCTGGAAGGGGACCCCGTTTTCTCCCGGGGTCTGCCCGAGGCCCGCCGTCTGCAAAAACAGGCAGTCTCCCTGGCGCAGCCGCAGCTGCTGGGAACGGTAGGACACGTTCTCGTTCATGCCGATGGCCGCGTAGACCGGGGCCTCCAGCCACTCATACCGCTCGCCGTTGCGCATCAGCAAAGGCAGCGCGCCCCCCGCATTGACATAGGTGAACATCCCGTTGGCGGTGTTCAGGGTGCCCACCAGCACGCAGAGGGACTGCTTGGCCCCCTGGTCGTACAGCTGGGTGTTCACATCCGCCATCGTTTCCACCAGCGAACGGCCCATCCGCAGGCGGCTGCGGATGGTGGTCTGTGCCACCACCATGTACAGCGCTTCGGTGATGCCGTCCCCCGGCACCTGCCCCACCATGATGCACAGCAGCCCCGGGTCGATGAAGAAATAATCGTAGAAGGTGCAGCTCAGCGCCTGGCCTTCCTCCACCCTGCCCGCCAGGGAAAAGGCGGCCGTGGCAGGGCTGTCCCGCAGCACCTGGGGCAGAGCCGACCGGCACAGTTCCTCCGTCAGCTGGCGGCGCACCGTCTGCTGCGCCTGCCGGTCTGCGGTGGCCTGCAGCTGTTCCATCCGGCGCTCTGCCTCCCCGATCCGGCCGGCAGCCACCTCCATGACGGCGCCCGGCAGACCCGGCACCTCCTGGGCCTGCTGCACCAGCTGGTCCATCGGGGCGCTGCCGGACAGAGCCTGGTACAGCTGTTCCAGCGGCCGGATCACCCGGTCCCGCAGGCGGCTGGCCCCGGCCAGCAGGAGCACTGCCGCCGCCAGGAACAGCCAGCCGGCCCAGATCCGGCCCGCCGGGCCGCTGTCCGCCAGCAGCACAAACCCTGCCGCTGCCAGCAGCGCCGCGCCGGCCTGCCACAGCCACAGGGATTCTTTGCGGCGATCCTCGTTCCTCATGATCTCACTCCTTTGACGCTCGTCTTTTCACCGGGCCAGATGTCCTCTGCGGCCCGCCGAGTCAGGTGTCCAGAAGGTCTGCGTATTCCTTCAGCTCCTCCCGGACCACCACGATGTCGTTCTTTTTCAGCTCATCCACCGCGGCCCGCAGCAGGTGCCGCATCGAGATGGGCTGTCCGCTGCCCGCCGCCAAAAAGGCCGCCGCCAGCACGATGTTCTTGATATGGCCTCCCGACAGGCGGAACTTTTCCGCTAGGAAGGCCCAGTCGATGTCGTCGGCCACCGGCGCGGCGGGGGGCAGCATCCGGCGGTAGATGGCTTCCCGCATGGGCGGTTCCGGGAAGGGGAAGCGCACCACATAGGTGATCCGCCGCATGAAGGCCGCGTCGATGTTGCCCAAGAGGTTGGTGGCCAGGATGCAGACACCGTCGTGCTCCTCCAGCTGCTGCAAGAGGTAGGCCACCTCCACGTTGGCGTTGCGGTCGTGGGCATCCTTGACCTCGCTGCGCTTGCCGAACAGGGCGTCGCACTCGTCAAAAAACAGGATGCACCCGGCGTGCCGCGCCTCCTGAAAGACCGCCCGCAGGTTTTTTTCGGTCTCGCCGATGTACTTGCTGACGATCTGGGACAGGTTGATCTTATACAGCTCCATATCCAGCTGGTTGGCGATCACCTGGGCGCACATGGTCTTGCCGGTGCCCGGCGCCCCCGCGAACAGGATGGACAGCCCCCGGCCATAGCGCACCTTTTTGTCAAAGCCCCAGCCATAGTAGACCTGGTGCTGGTAGCGTATATGGCCGCAGGCCTGCTGCATCAGCCGCTTTTGCTCCTCGGGCAGGACCACGTCCTCCCAGCTGTAAGCCGGGGGCACCCGGCTGGCCAGTTCTCCCAGCCGGTGGACCGCCTGCTGGTGGCAGCACTGGTGCAGCAGCCTCCGCTGCACAGGGCCGCCCCCTTCCAGGCCGGCCAGCCCCACCGCCTGGGCGCAGGCCGCCGCGATCTGCCGCGGGCTGAACCGGAATTTGGCCGCCAGCTCCTCCAGGGTGCAGTCCTCGGCCAGTTCCACCCCGGCCAGGGCGCTGCGGAACAGCTCCAGCCGCTCCTGCTCGGAGGGCATGGGCAGCTCCAGTTCCACCGTCAGGCCCTGCAGCCGGGCCGGGCCCCGCTCCATCGACAGGAAAAACCGCTTGCCCTGCAAAAATTCGGTCCGGCCCAGCCGGTCCATCATGGCGCCGTCCGGCGGGCGGCTCTCCGCCCCTTCCTGCCGGTCCAGGTGGTACAGGCACAGACACGCTCCCGTCAGGTCGGCGGCCAGGGCCGCCTCCTCTGCCCGCTGGGCCCATTCCTCCCCTTCCAGGTCGGCAAAGACACAGCGCAGCCCTTTGCGCGCCATCAGGTGGGCCACCTGGAATTTTTTGCCCACCCCCGCCGGGCCTGTCAGCAGCACGGTGCAGGGCTCCTGGCCAGCCATCGCCCGGTCGAGCCGGCGGGCCGTCTCCTGCTGGATGGCCAGGGGCGCTTCGGGGCTCTCTTTCGTTCCGTCAAACAGGCGCAGCCCGGGCCGGCTGGCGATGGAACCCGCACAGAGGTATTCCACCGCGACGTCCTGGAGATCCAGGCTGCCCTGGGCCAGCTTGTCCGGCTTGAACAGACGCAGAAAGCCGCCCTGCCCTGCAAACCGGGCCAGGTATCCCTCCGGCGTCTCCCCCCAGGGCAGGAACAGCTGGACCGCCAGGGCCGTGTCCGGGCACTTGCGGGTCATGTCGTCCTGCAGGTAGGCGTACAGCCGCTCATACTTGCGGTCCACATGGGGCAGATAGGCCAGCACCACGCAGCAGAATGCAAAGTCATCCAAATCGAACCGGTCCATCAGCTCCAGCAAAGGCAGTTCCGCCCAGGTCTTTTCGATCCGCGCGCCGATGGCCTCCAGCACCGCCATGGCGTCCTCCTGTTCCTCCGCTGTCTGCTGGGTCCACAGCCCCCGCTGGGCGGCCCGGGTGAGGTTGTGCTCGAACTCCTCCCGGGAGACCACCAGACCCAGCATATTTTTCAGGCTGCTGTCGGGGCCCAGCCACTGATGGTGGGCGTAGTACTGATAGAGCAGCAGGTCCACCCAGGCCGACAGGTCCTGGATCAGCTGTCCCTGGCTGTCGTAGCCGGCGTCCGGCCGGCGCGGCTCCAAAGGCCGCAGTTCTTCCCGCTCCACAGGGCGCCTCACGGGGTGTTGATGGTCAGCGCCGGGGTCATGGTCACCTGGATCACCCCGCCGTAAGAACAGATCAGCTTGCTGGTATGGTTGAGCAGCGGCTTGCCCCCCACCAGCACCGTGGGCACGCCGGCCGCCCAGGGGGCCGCCACGGCGGGCACACAGGGCATGGGCGTCAGCACCCCCATGGCCGCAGCGGTGGCCGCGGCCACCGTGGGGTTGGCCGGACACGAGCACATCCCAAAGGTGGGCGGCCGGTTGTCCATGATGGTGGCCTGCAGCTGGCCGCAGGCCAGCACCGTCTGCTGGGAGGTCACCGGCAGCACCGCCGGCGCCGCCCCGAACGAGCAGGTGCACATCGTCGTATTGACCACTGGATTTGCCATTATCGTTCTCCTTCCGGTCTCCAGATAAATTCCTGACTGCCCTCACGGATCTGGGTCCGGGCCAGACTGCCGCCGCAGAACATCCACACGACGCCTCCCTGGCGGAACCGCATCCGGACCACGCCGCCGTCCACGGCAAAGGACTGCGCCCCCACCAGGACCACTCCGCGGCCGTGGGGCAGCGCCATGGGCTGCTCCAACTCCCCGACGCCGCCGCGCAAAGCCCGCAGGGACACCAGTTCCGCCCCGTTGGGGTCCGCCACCAGGAAGGTCCCCGGCACCGGCAGCAAACGCTCCAGCCCCTGGCAGAACAGACGCACCTCCAAACCGGGGGGCGTCTCTTTGCCCTGGGCCAGCTTGAGGACAGGTCCGCTTTCCATCCCCACCCAGACCTGCCGGCCATCCGGCAGACCGGGCGCCCGGATGGTCAGGTCCGCCGTCCCCGCCGGGAAGGGATAGTCCTCGCCGGGCTGCAGGGTGATGGTCTTTTCCAGAAAGCCGCGGCCCGCCTCCACCGTCAGGCAGGCGGGGCAAAAACCGGGGCGCGTCAGCGTCACACGATGGGGCCCCGGGGCCAGGTCATGCAGCACGAGATAGCCGTCCTGCTTCCACAGGGGACGGCGCAGCGGCTGGCCGTCCACCCGGCACAGCACATCCCCTGCCACCACCCGGCCGGTAAAGCCGTCCCGCAGCAGCAGCACGGCGTCCACCTTCCGGCGGATCATCGGATGCCTCCTCTCCGGTCGTCCACACGGGTGCCGATGGTGACCTCGGTGACACGGGGCACCCTGCGCTCCACACGGGAGTTGATGGTCACGCCGGTGAGCATCAGCGAAAAGGACAGCTTGTAATCCTTGGATGTGTTGTTCCAGATCTTGAGCATCTGCTCCATGGGCACCCGCTCCACCAGCAGGTGCAGCTCGGCGTTCTCCTGGGCGCTGGAACCGCTCAGATACCGGGCGGGGATGACGGGGTTATCCCGCACCACCTGCAGCACCGCCCCGATGATCCGCTGCTGCTCGGCTTCCCGCATCTGGGCAGGCGCCTTGGAGTGGGCGGTCACCAGATAGTGCAGGCTGTACCGGGCCGGACGGATCCGCTGCACGTCCCGGTCCGCCTGGTAATAGCCCGCGTTCATGTTGGGGCTTTCCTCCTCCAGATGGTAGAGGTAGAGGGTCAGCTGGTTGTTCTCGTTTTCGTGGGGGGAGCACAGGGCGATCAGCTCCCGGTCGCCGAGGGGCTCGGGGGTCAGATTGTCCCGCAGCATCTCCACCAGCGCGGTGCCCGCCTCCATCAGTGCTGTATAGTCTGCCATTGCAAGCTCCTTTCAAGATGCCTCGAACAGGGCGGTCAGCTGCTCGCTGTACCAGCCGTAGTTCTGGCTCAGCCAGCCGCCGGTGGCCTGGTTGAGGCGGTTGGCCTCCCGTGCAAAGGACGCCAGCGCCTCGCACAGGGCCGCCCGGGCCTCGGACTGGGCCGTCAGCGCCTGGTACCACTCCGCTTTGGCAGCCGTCCCTGCGGCATAGCTCTCGGTCAGCTGTCCGGCCTCCTGCTCCGCCGCCTGGTATTCCGCCAGGGCGGTCTGCACCTGGTTGTAGGACTCGGTCAGGCTGGCCAGGGTGTTCATCACCGTCAGCTTGGCATCGGCGGTGCTCTCCCCGGCTGCCTCGGCGGCGTCCATGGCCGCCCGGGTCAGCTGGCTGCTGTCTGCCAGCGAGGGGTCGAAGTAGATCAGCAGACGGTCCAGCGCATAGTTGGACAGGTCCGCCACCCCGTACAGCACGCCCTGGGCCAGATCCTGGGCCCGCTGCAGCTGGCAATCGCGCACCGCAGCCCGCAGATCCGCCGCTTCGGCCTCCAGATCGCTCTCGGACTGCCGATCCCCGGCGGCCTGGGCCTCGGCCAGCAGTTCCTCGACACGGGCCAGGCTCTCCTCTGCGGATACCTCCAGTTCGGCCTGCTGCCAGTAGGACAGCATGGCGTCGATCAGCTTGACGGCCTTGTTCGCCGTCTTGCAGCCCGCCAGTGCCTCGGCGGGGTCGAGGACGCCGTAATAGGGGTTCTCGCCCTTGGCTTCCGGCGCGATGGTGATGAAGCCGATCCTGATGCCGGAGGGCTGCAGCGCATCGGCTGCGGCCTGGGCGTCGGATGCCGCCTCGAACAGGGGCATCAGCTGGTCGGTGTACCACTCGTAGTTCTGGGTCACCCAGCCGCCGGTGAGGATGTTCAGCCGGTTCGCCTCCCGGCCAAAGGCCGCCAGCGCAGAATAGAGGCTGCTGCGGGCGTCGGCCTGGGCCGAAAGGGCGCTGTACCAATCCGCCTTGGAGGCGCTGCCGGTGGCATAGCTGCCGGCCGCCGTCTGGGCCGCAGCCTGGGCGCTCTCATAGCGGTTGAGGGCGGTCTGCACCTGGCCATAGTCCTCGGTCAGATTGACCACAGAGGTCATGGCCGCCAGCTTGGCCTGGTCGGTGTCGGTGCCGGACACCTGGGCAAAGGCGGTGGCCGCCAGGGCAAACTGTCCGCTGTCGGTCTGGGAGGGGTCAAAGCACAGGGGCACCCGCTCCACTGCATAGTCCGCCAGATCCCCGATGCCCGCATCCTCAGCCTGCAGCTGGGCCAGCGAGCGCTGGGCCTGACAGGACTGGATCTGGCTGTTCAGCTCGGCCACCTGGTCCTCCAGGGCGGTGACCGTCTCCTCGGCGCCGCTGCCTGCGGCAAGATCGGTCTGGGCCTCGGCCAGCAGCTCCTCGGTGCGGGCCAGGTTCTCCTCCAGCCCGGCCTGGAGCTCGGACTGCTCCCAATAGGTCAGCATGGCATCCAGAACGGTGGAAGCCTGGTCCAGGGTGGTGCACAGCACCAGCCCCTCGGCGGGGTCCTTGAGACCGTAATAGGGATTTTCGGATGTGACGCCGGCCGCGCTGGCGCTGCCCAGGTCCAGAGAAGCCAGGAAGGCCTCCATCTCCTCGGTGCCCGCCGTGCCGGCGCCGCCCATGGCCGAGAGGTCCAGCGCGCTCACGCCTGCTCCCGGCTTCTGCCAGGTGAGCAGCACGGCCTGGTCGTTGACATCGTACAGGCAGGCGGCCTGGTAGTCCTCCGCCGTCACGATGAGGGCCTGGTAGCTGCCCGCATCCAGCTGCAGGCCGGACAGCGGGACGGCATCCACGGTGCCGCGGCGCTGGTTGGCCCCGGCGGGCCACTCGGGCAGGCCGGCACTGCCGGTGCCCGGCAGCAGCAGCACCCAGCCGCTGCTCTTGCTGGCGGCAGGGGCCGCCAGATAGAGGGACTGGATCTGGGCGTCCTCCTCCTCGGTCTGGAAGGAGCACAGGGCGCTCAGGCCCAGTTCGGGGCTTTCCACCAAAAAGCCGCCGTCGTCACGGACGGTGGTTTGGTTCTTGTCCCCCAAAGCCTCCCGCAGCTCATCCACCGAGAGGCCCAGCAGCCAGGCCCCGTCCAGGGTGCCCCGGCTGAACTGCCCCTGATAGAGCATGGCGCCATCCTTGCTGTACAGCGCGCCATAGCCCTGGGGGCGGCTGTCCGCCCACTCGCCCTCGTAATACAGACGGCCGCTCTTGTACCATTGGACCACCCCGGCGGGCTGGCCGTCCTGAAACTCGGCGTCGATCCATTCGGTCTCATCGGTCAGATACAGCCGGCCGCTGCCGTTGTACATTCCCCGGGCAAAGCTGCCCTCATAGAGCAGCCGCCCTTCCTCGTTGTAGGCGGTGCCGGTGCCCTCGTACAGGCCCTCGGCAAACTGCCCGCGATAAGCGGTTTGGCCGCTGGTATAGTAGGCCGTACCGGTGCCGCTGGCCTGCCCGTCCGCGAAGTTGCCCTCGTAGACCAGCACGCCGTCCTGGTACAGTTTGCCGCTGCCGTTGTACAGGTCATTTGCAAACTGGCCCTCGTAGCACAGCACCCCGCCGGTGTAGGCGGTGCCTTCGCCCGAGCGCTGGCTGTCCAGGAACTGCCCCGCGTAGGCCAGCAGCCCTTCCTCGTCGTATTCCTCGCCCCGGCCCTGCAGCTCCCCTGTTTCCAGGCGGCCCGCATAGAGGGGGATGGTCTTTTCCGGGTCGGAGTAGACGATCACCCGGCCGCTCCAGTCGGGGATGCGGCTGTCCTGCACATAAAAGCGGGCGGTGAGAAAGTGGCTGAGCAGAAAAGGCCACACCAGGAAATAGCCGGCCAGTCCCAGCACCACCAGGAGGATGGCCAGCCGGATCAGGAAGGCTTTGGCAATGAACAGCCGGGATGTCTCTACATAGTCCTCCCGCTGGGTGGGCTTATTGGTGGCGGCGGCAGCGGCCTGCAGCGTGGCGTTGGCCGCCCGGGTGGCGTTGCGGGAGATGTTGGTCATCTGCCGCAGCCGGGTGGTGATGCCCACAAAGCGCCGGACAAAGAAAGCCCGTATGGTCCTGAAAAAGACCCCCACAGACCGGGTGATCTGATTGAAAAAGTAGTTCAAGTGTATGTCCTCCCCTGTGTTGTTCCGGCCGCCCCGCCCCGCAAGGGCGCAGGGCCTGCCGGCACCGGTGGAACTTTATGTTCCTTCTGTCTTAAAACATCCGCAGCAGGCCGCTGCGCCAGAACAGCAGTCCCAGCGCCAGCCCCAGCGCGAACAGCAGCCCCCAGCGCAGCAGCAGGCTTTTCCAGCGCCGGACTTTGGGGCAGCGGTAAGGCTGCACCGGGGAGCGGCGCCGGTAGCCATCGGCGCAGACCACCGTGCTCTGGGGCGTCTGCTCAGGGGCCAGCTCCCCGGCTTCCCGGGGCCTGCGGGCCTCCTCCGCCATGGCCTGGGCCGCGTCCTCGATCTTTTGTCCGGCCCGGCGGGACATCCGGTTGACCTGGCGGACCAGGCTCAGCTCGGAGCGCACCTGGGACGTCTGGCGGCTCACTTCCCGGCGGACCGCGCTTTCTGCCTGCCTGCGCAGCAGATCCAGCGGCGAAACAGCCATATCACTTCCTCCTTTGATCGGTCCGTCCGGGGTTCAGCCCGCAGACCAGTTCGGGATCCCGCTCCATCCGGTCGGCCAGGTAGAGATAATACCGGGCGCCGCCGTCGGCGGGGTTGTCGTGCACCAGTTCCAGGAAGGTCCGTTTGGCCTGGCCGGTCTCGCCGCTGTACAGGGCGTACACCCCCTGGCTGAACCGCTGGACCGTCTGGGCCTTGCCCTTGCGCACGCTGTATTCGTCTCCGTCAAAGATCTCATAGACCCGGATGGCGCTGTCATCCAGCCAGCACTTGCCCAGATAGCGGCTGCCGTACTCGCCCGCGCCCCCGATGATGGATTCGGTGCACAGGATGCGGGCGTCCAGCCGCTCCGACAGGGCCACCAGCTCCCGCACCACCGAAAAACTGGTGGAGATGGTGGTGGGCTCCATGTGGGCGCTGTCGCCCACCACGCCCAGCAGCACATCCCCCACATCCAGCGCGATGTGGAACCGGACGGTGGGCAGGCCCGCCTGAGCCTGGCTCTCGTTGAAGGCCAGCACTTCCTGCTGGATGGCCACCGCCGTGCTGATCACCTGGGAACTGTCGTTTTCCATCACCACGTCGTAGCCGTCGTAGGAGAAGTGGAACACCGTCCCGCCCTTCTGGGTGGCCAGGGTGGCGGTGCGCTCGATGACCTGGTTGACGCTGTCGAACAGCAGCCGGCTGTTGCTGGCCTGGGTGTAGAGGGGTTCGGGGAACTGGAACCAGATCATCATGACCGCCATATGCCGGGAGGCAAAGGTGCTCTTGTCCACCTTCTGGATGCTCTGCCTGCCCAGCAGATTGAGCAGCTGTTCCGGCACAAAGCGGCGGTAGGCCGTCTCGGTCTCCTGCCGGGCCTGCTGCTGTTCTTCCAATGCCGCGGCGGCGCTGGTGAGGGTGGCCGCCATGCTTGCCAGCTCGTCCCCGGTGCCCAGGTACAGCTGTCCGCCCCCCTGGGGCAGGGCCGCCGTGGCCCGGGTCAGGCGGCGGATATCCCGTCCCACCGCCAGCAGCACCAGGATGGCCGCAGCCACCAGCAGGCCCATCCCTGCGGCCACTGCGCCTTTGCTCCGGTCTGCGGGCCGGGTGTCCGCCGAGAGGATCACCACCCACTCATCCACCGCAAAGCCGGCCCGGAAGGTGTCTCCGCTTTGGGTCACGGCCGTGCCGTCCTGGGCGGCCCGGGCAGCCAGCGCCCCGTCAAAGCCGGGCTGCAGCGCCGCCAGGGTGCCGTCGGCCAGCTTCCACTGGTCCTCCTGGCGGCTCGCCGCCGTCACCGTGATATCCCGGTAGGCGCCGCCGGTCTGTTCCAGCGCCGCCGACAGGGCTTCGGGCAGCTGCTCGGGCGCAGCATCCTGCTGCAGCGTCACCCGCAGCACCCCTTCCACCACCAGGCGGTCCCTTTCCAGGGCCTGCGCCTGCCGGGCGGGCAGGGCCAGACCGAAGTGCAGCCCCAGCGCCCCCGCCGCCGCCAGAGCCGCCAGCAGGCAGCCCCAGTGGATGGCCATGGGGGCCCAGCCCCGGCGCCAGCCCGCGATGAGATACCAGGCCAGGGCGGCCACGCCGACGGACGCCGCTGCCAGCAGCAAGAGCATCCCGGCACTGTACCCCCGGGTGGGGTAGAGGACGCCGTCCAGCTCGCGGACGCCGTCCTCACCGGCAAGGCAGAGGGTATGGCCGTCCAAAAGCAAAAGCGCCCGTCCGTCCCCTGTCAGGGAGACGCTGTTCAGCTGCCTGCCCTCCACGGCGCCGGCCAGGGACAGCACCTGGCGCACCGCGCTGTTGGTCAGGTCGCTGTAATACAGACTCAGGGTAGCTGCGTCTATGTAGTACAGGCCGGTGCCCCGGCGGGTCAGCTGGGACACCGACTGGCTCTGGGTGATGGCGGGGTTGTTCTGCCCCTCCATCGAAAGCAGGCCCTGCCCGCCCAGCACCAGGGCGCCGTCCGGCAGCACCGCCGCCGTGGAAGCCCCCGCCAGATCGACGCTGCCCGTCTGCACCAGGCCCAGCTGGCCGGTGCCGCCGGCATAGCTGACAGCCCGTCCCCGGGACAGCACCACAAAGGACAGCCGATCCCCGTCCTGTGAAAACACCGATAGCCGGGTCCCGTTTCTGCGCTCAACAGAAGACGCCCCCCGGCATGTTTCCTCCAATAATTGCTCCGCGCCCCCTGTCCGGCTCAGACGGTAGACCGACAGGGTGCTGGCGTCGGGGCTGTACAGCCCCAGCATCACCAGATCGTCCTCGCAGGGATAGAGGGCCGCAATGGTGCCCCCTTCCTGACCGGGCAGGGGGACAGACCAGCCCCCCACCACCTCGCCGTCCAGGCCGAACAGGCGCAGCTGCAGCTCGCCGTCCTCCCAGCGGGCGGCGGCGGCCAGGCCATCGCTGCCCACCGCGGCCGCTTCGTAAGGCTGCGGCCCCCATCCATACCGGAGCACCGAGCCGTACAGCTCCACTGCCGGCTCCGCCAGCATCCAGGCAGAGCAGACCGACAGGACCAGCAGCGAAAGGAAAAACAACCATTTTCTGCCCGTGCTCATAGCCTCTCCCTCCGCGTTTTCCATCGTTTCAGCCAGATCTTCAACAGCGTCAACCCGCGGCTGACCAGGTTTTTCGCCTCAAATTCCTCCTGCTGCTGCCAGATGTCCCTCTGCGCCTCCCGCCAGCGGGCATAGAGCGCCACCACCGAGTGGAACAGGCCCTGCTCCAGCTCGTCCCGGAAGGCCCATTCTGCCTCCAGGGCGGTGCGGCGGCGGGGCAGGATCTTCTTCACCTGGTCCCCCGCCAGCAGCGCCAGCTCCCGCGGGTTCATCTCGGGCAGAGGCCGCAGCATATACCGCAGCTGCACCTGCCGCTGGGTGGTGTCGATCCGGACGTTTTCCGACAGCATGGCCGCGCAGGCCACCTCCATCGGCAGGTTGGCCAGCTGCAGGGCCTGGTGCAGCACCAGCTCGGCATAGTCCAGCCGGTCCTGCCAGCACCACTGGTCCCCCTTGTAAAACACCTGGTCGATCTCCGCGCCGCCGCAGCTGTCAAAGACCACGGCCAGGGTGTCCCCGCACAGGAACATCCCCCGAAAGGCGGGGCATTCCTCCGGGCGGATGTCCGCACAGATCCTGCCATAGCGGTGGAGCAGCCGCCCCTCGTACAGGTTGATCAGGCGGGAGGGGGTCTCCCGCTCCTGGATATCCACCGCTTCCACCAGGGCATAGTCCGGCTCGCTCCACAGCACCTGCACCACTTTGTATCGCTCTCGGATCAGCACCGTGTCCATGGACGTTCCCCCTCCCGGTCATCTCATTCTACAATCACAAAGGCGCTGGCCCGCACGTTCTCGTCCGCGCTGGCCACGGCCACGATCTCATATGTGCCGGGCATCTCGGGCGCCTGGTAGACGCCGTTGCGGTCGATGGAACCGCCGCCCTCCTCGTTCACCCTCCACTGCACGCCCTTGTCCTCGCTGCCCACCACTTCGGCCTGCAGCCGCAGGGTGCCCCGCCGGCTGACATGGGCAAACTCGGGGGTCACCGTCAGGCTCACCTGGCGCTGGGCCAGGATGCGGCTGGTGTCCCGCTCGGGCTTCTGGGCAAAGTAATGGACCGTGACCCGGTTGCCGTCCACCATATCGTGGAGCCACAGGCCGATCCGCATGGTGCCCCGTTCGGGATAGACCAGGGCGGCCGCCTCCACCCAGGGCGGGGTGGTGGGCGCGGTCTTGCCCTTGAACACCTCGCTGTTGCCAAAGTAGAGGGCAGTCTCGCCGCCGGCGCTCTGGTCCGCAAACTCGACGCTCAGCCGCACATCCACCGCGCCGGGGCCAAGGCCATGGGCGATCTCGTCCGAAAAGACCCGGCTGTTCACCCGCAGCCCTCCCGGCATGGTCAGATCCACCGTCCCGTGGGAGACGGCGTAGTCGTACTGCTCGGGGGCGGGGATGCCGAAATCGAAGTGGAGCGCGCCGGTGGAAGGCTGGTACACCGACTTGACATCCGGCTTCTGCCAGTATTCCAGGCTGCGCACCGAGGTGGTCACCGCCTGCAGTTCCTGCCGGCCGGCAGCCGAGCCCTCCCGGGACAGCCGCTGGCGGAAGGGGAGGTTTGTGACCGAGGCCAGGAACATACTGCCCGCCGAGTGGATCAGCTCCAGCTTGGCCAGGTAGATGGGGATATCGCGGCCGCGCAGATGCCGCTCCAGGTTGTCGGTGCGCTGGCGCCGCTCCTCCAGCTCCTCCTGGCTGCCGCACAGATGGCAGCGGCTGTCCACTTCGATGTAGTTCTTATAGCTGTGGCTGCCCAGCTCCAGGTCGATCTCGCCGCCGCTGGGGAACAGAGGGCTGTCCACCCCGCCCAGCTGGCGCGCCTTAAGCTGGAAGCTGGCCGTGTAGACCCGGCGCTTTTCCTCCGGGCTCTCCTGGAAGGCCAGACGGATGCGGCCGTCGCCGCTGTCCACAAAGGCGCTCTCCCCTTCCAGCTTGAAGTGCACCGGCGGGGTGCGCTCGTTCTTCACCACCAGCACTTCCACCGTGAACTCCTCCCCGGCGCAGACCGCCTCAGGGGCGCAGAGCACCAGCGTCAGCTCCTTGCTGGCGTACAGCACCGAGACATTGTCCCGGCCGGCGGCTTCCAGCAGGCCCCGGAACTCGGGAGGCTGGGCGGTGAGGAACAGACGGCAGCCCTCGCTGGTCATATTGCACTGGCGGCTGGCGCCGGTGTCGGCGCCCACGGCGTTCACCGGCTCCACGTCGGTCTCGTCGTAGCTCAGGCACAGGTAGGCGCTCTCCTGGCCCTGCAGCGTCTCCTGGCCCTCGATCATCTGCAGCTTGCGCAGCAGGGGTTCTTCCACCACCACCATGCGGCCCTGGTAGTCCAGAGCCATACCGCTCTCGATCAGGAGGGTGCTGTCGTCGCTGGCGCTCACGCCCAGCCCGCAGACCACGCCTGCCCCCAGGGACAGCCGGCTGAGCAGCTGGCTCTTCTTGCGCATATAGTTCTGTTCCACTTCAAAGTCGCGGACCGTCAGCAGCTTGCCGTAAAAGTAGCGGTTGCGAACCACAGGGAAAAAATCCGTGTTTCCACTCATGGGTATGCTCCTCCAATCGTCGTGTCATAGTGGATGGTCACCGAGTCGTCGATGGCCGCGGGGATGTAGTCTCCGATCCGGGAGTTGATGCCCAGATAGGTGTGCCAGTCCAGCTGGATGCAGGGCTTGAGCAGCACCAGCTCCATCTCGGTTTCCGCCGGCAGCAGCTGGCTCATCCGCTCCAGAAAGTGTTCCATATCCTGCTGTTTTTCAAAGGTGCCCTGGGGCAGCAGCAGGAAAAAGCGGTAGGGGTCCTCGCCGTACAGCCGGCGGTAAAGGGCCGGGTTGCGGCAGGCGGGGCTGTTGGGGTCCACCGCAAAGTGCTCGATGATCCAGGGCTTGCGTCCGGTCAGCCGCCAGGCGGTGCGCCGGACTCCCTCCACGGTGTACATCGTCTCGTATTCGTCCAGGATCCGGGGCAGCCTGGCCCGCAGGTCCTCCTCCCCCTTTTCCGGTTCCATGCACAGCCACCGCGCCAGAAAATCCACCATCCCGTCGCTGGCGCTGCCGGGGTCTAGCTGGCGGGGCAGAGCCTCGATGTCCGCCTCCATCCCCATCAGCAGGGTGTTGAAGATCGACAGGTATCTGTAAGTAAAGTCCTGCCCCTGGTAGATGGCGGGCAGGTAGTCCACCATGTGGTCTCCCTCCATCCAGAGGGACAGCCCGTCCACCCGGGGGCGCCGTGCCCCGCCTGCGGCCAGCTCCAGCGCCAGCCAGAGGTAGCGCCCCGACACCTGCAGCAGCAGGTCGGTCTGGGCCGTGGGCGGCCCAAACAGTTCCCGCAGGGCCTCCGAAGTCAGGGCCTGGCCCCGCAGCTGTTCCCACTGGGGCCAGTCCTGCCGGTCGCTGGCCCGGGCATAGACCCGGACGGCGGCTTCCGGCGGCACCTGGGCCAGCAGCCTGAGCCGCCGCCACCCAAAGCCCGCCTCCCCGCTGTCCACCGGCGGCAGGCAGGCCGCCCCGGCATATGCCCCGGCCTCCAAAGCCAGGGCGTCTCCCTGCAGGGCGATATGTTCAAAGATACCGCCCAGCCACTGTTCCTTGCAGCAGAGGGTCCGGTATTTCTGTGTCTCACTCATAGGATGTCCTTCACCCCCGTTCGGCCGGCCATTCTCACGGCCGCCTCAGTTCCAATTCCACCCGCTCCAGCGCCAGGATCCCGTCCGGCGGGATCACCAGGTCGCCGGCGGCATTGCGGTAGCTGCGCTGGTCCATCCCCCGCAGCTCCAGCTGCTCGATCCGGAAGATGCCGGGCAGCTTTTGCAGCGCCGCCGCCAGCTCTCCGGGGCAGCCCGGGGCGCCGATCCGCTGCTGGCAGGGGGCAAAGTATTCTTCCAGCGCCCGGCGCACCATCTCCTGGCTGGTCCCCGGCGCCGCCGTCAGCCGCCCCGTCAGGCTGAAGGGCACATATTGGGCCGCAATGGTCCTGGCCTGCACGCAGATGGAGCGGCAGCGCTCCAGCTGGCGGTCCACCGCGTCCAGGAACCGGCGGTCCGCCTGGGGGCGTCTGCCCTCCCCCGCCGGCAGCACCACCACGCTGACGTAGGCGCTGTGCCGCTGCTGGGGCGCGTCGGGGTCATAACCGGGCAGGGCCCTGGCCCCGGCCAGACGCAGCCCCGGCGTCTGCCGTGCGCATCGCTCGTAATCTTCTGCCGAAAGGCATTTGCGGGTCCGGTTCAGCTCGGCCAGCAGCCGGGCCCGGCCCTGGGCCAGGGTCTCGGCTTCCCGGCCGCCCCAGGCGGCGCTGTGCTCCACCCGGGTCCCGTCCTCCTGGAACGCCAGAAGGGAATCCGCCGGGATATTGCCGCCGCTGCACCGGGACAGGACCAGCCCCGTCACCAGCACCGCGCCCGGCCCCGGCATCACCACCGCCCCGTGGAGCCCATCCCCAAAGGTGATGATCTCCCGCCGGGGGTCGTAGGTGAACACCCGGTCCCGGGGTCCGCAGACCGACAGCTCCTCCACCCAGTGCCATAAAGCCGGGCGGACGCTGCCGTCCTGCTGCAGCGTCATGCACAGGAGGGTCAGCCGGTCGGTCAGCACCTCCTGGCCTTCCACCCGCAGCTGAAACTGTTCTCCCGGGCGTCCCTTGGCGTCGAATACCATCTCGCCCGGATGATCCGGGTCCTGGCAGACCACCAGCAGGTTGTCCTCTCCGTCCAGGGCCGCGCCGGCGGCGTCCACCTCCAGCTCCAGCCCCTGGGCGGCGGCGTGCGCCTCATAGCGCCCGGTCTGCTGCCAGCCCATGCCGTCCCGCAGAAAGACCGCCAGATCCGCCTTCCGGGCCTGGGCGCTGGCGATCTGCACCCGGCAGCCCGCCTGGCCGTTCACCGTAAAGAAATAACTGGCCGCCCGGGTCTCCTGCTGCAGCGCCTGGTAACGTCCCGCCGACAGGCCGGACAGACGCACCTGTTCTTCGCAGCCGCCCTCGGTCTGGCGCAGGCGCAGCCACCACAGGCCGTCCTCCCCTGCCTGCCAGGCCTCGGGCGCCGGCAGCGTCACATAGCCGCTCCAGCTGAGGGCCCAGGTCTCATCCTGCAGGGGCTCCACCGGGCCGGCCCCCTCCATCTCCCAGCACAGGGTGCGGGGCAGCCGGGCCTGCCGGTCGGGCGGGTTGCGCTGCACCCCGTCGGGCTGATGCACCTGGAACCACAGACGCAGCGTTTCCTCCGGCTTTTGGCCAAAGCCCAGCAGCAGGCTGGTGTCCGCCGTCCCGCCAAAGGCAAACGGCTGGAACGGTGTCCCGTCCGCCGCCAGACCCGACACGTCCACCCGTCCGCCGTCCCGGGCCACCAGCACCCGTTCCAGGCAGGGGCGCCGGGCAGGGATGGGCTCGGCCAGCTCAAAGCAAGCCTCCTCCAACGTGGCCAGCCGGGCCAGCGCCGGGCGGGGGGGAGCCTCGGGCGGGATCTCCAGCGCACAGCGGGCCGGCTGAGCGGGCCGCAGCCGCAGCCCCGCCAGTTCCAGCAGCTTCTGCTGGATGGCCGGGGTCAGCCGGTCCATCTGATACTGCTGCATCTCCTTGTACCAGGCCATCAGCTCCAGGATGGTGATGCCCGGGTCATGGGCGTTGTGGTCGGTCCACACCGGGCACAGCCATGGCAGCCGGCCCTCGGCCTCCGCAACGATCTCATCATAGCGCTGGTCGTCCAGCCTGCGGGATACCAACACAGGGCACCCTCCTTTCAAACGATCCCTTCATCAAGCGCATCTCACTGGATGCGCACCACATGGACGCCGCTTTCCACCACCGCATAGGGGAAGCCGCCGTCCTTTTCCAGCGGCGCCAGGCAGGCCTGGCCCTGGCGGTCATAGGCGCCCTCGGCCAGCAGGCTGCGGACCGCGCGCACGTTGGGCACGCTCCGCACGCAGCTCCACAGCTCGTCCATCCGGATCTGCCCGCCCACCGGCCGGGCGCTCCACACCTGGCCGATCAGCTGCTGGAGCCGGCGTCCGATCTCCTGCTGGGTATCGGCGGCCTGTTCCATCCGCTCCAGCTCCACCGTCACCTGGGTGTTCACCCGCAGGACGGTGGCGGGATGGACGTGCAGCCGCCCCTCGGCCACCAGGCAGCAGGAACACCGGCTGCCAAGGTAGCTGTACACCTGCCGGCACAATGCCTCGTTGTCCTCGGCGGCCTGGCTGAAGCCGGTCAGCACCACCGTCACATGGCCCGCCCGGGGCTTGCCCTGGGGGTCCCGCCCTGCAAAGCAGCGCACATGCTGCACCTGCGGGAAGCCCTGGCGCACCAGGTCCTCAAAATCCCGGCCTGCGGCGGCCCGGCCCCGGGTGCGCAGGTGCCGGCTGCCCCGGCTCTCGATCTGCTCCATGGTCAGCCGTCCGATGCCGCCGCTCATGGCGGTCAGGTTCTGCACCGCGCTGATGCGGGGCAGCCCTTCCAGCACCGAGTGCACCGCCCCGGGCGGCACATTGCCCTGGGCGCCGCCGCCGCTGGCGTAGGTCACCAGGATGTTGTGATCACCGGCGGGGGGCACACGGCCCTGCCGGCCGTCGCCAAAGCGGATGGTCCCCTGGTAGGGATCCAGCGTGTAGACCCGGTCCCCGCCGTCCGCCAGGGCCAGGTCCGGGATCTCCTCCCAGCGCACCCAGCAGCGGGTCAGCACATGGTCCTGCTGTTCCAGCCGGACACGGTCCGGAGCCTCCCGGGCCATCCGTCCCGCTTCAGCGGCGGACAGCCCCTGCAGCTCGTCCACCCACACGGTGCAGCGCTGCACCGGGGCCGTGAGCAGCTGCACCGTCTTGCCCGCCTCATAGATGCCGGTGTCGAACCGCTGGTCGGGCTCCTGGCGGCACTGGACCGCAGGCACCACGTTCAGCTGGACCCTGGCCGCCACCGGGGGCGGGACGGGACGGGGCCCGGTGCAGGTCAGCCGCAGCCAGCAGCCCTCGGCCCCAAACAGGGAGGCGCGGGGCACCGGCTCGGTCAAAAACAAATAGATGCAGCCGCTGTGCAGCAGCTGTTCGGTCTCATCGACGGCCCGGACCGGCTCAAACGTTTTGCCGTTCCACCGCTCCCACAGCAGCTGGCCTTTCAGCTCGGCCCGCCCCAGCATTTGCAGCCAGATGGACAGGGGCATGGCGTGGGGCGAGCGGTCAAAGCAGAAATACATGGCCGCAGGCCCGGGGGCCAACGGTTCCAGCACCGTCATCCGCAGGTCGCCAAGGCCGGCGGCCTGGCCGATCTCACGGCGGGTCCCGTTGTTGGCGCTGGCGATCCAGGCCACCGGCTCCGGCGCCGGGTACTGCCACTGGAACCAGGCCCCTTTGCACAGGGGGACGATCCACCGCTGGTACAGCGAGAAGCTGTTTTCCACATCGGTGACCCGGGCCCGGATGTAATATCCCTCCTCAGCGTTGACCTCGGCGGGCTGGATGTCCTGCGGCACCTGGAAGATCAGGTCGTAAGGCCCCTCCTGCCGGCAGGAGAAGGGGTTGCGGCTGCCCTGGGTCTGCAGCTGGCGCCAGCCCATGCCGTTGTAGTACTCCCACACCACCCCCGACACCCGCACGTCGTCGGGCTTGGCCAGCACGGCGCGGCGTTTGTCGATGATGGGCTGGGTGAACTGGTAGTTGGGCCCCTGGGACGGGGGATCGAACACGATGGGCTCCAGTTCCAGATGCAGCTGGGCCCGGGCGCCGCGCTTGGTCAGCACCGCGTCGCTGCGCAGATAGAACAGGTCGTACAGGGCGGGCCTTTTGCCAAAGCAATAGCCCCCCTCCTCCTCGAGAGGCACATCCCCGCTGAACAGCCGGGCCGCCGGCACCTCCCCCAGCGGGGCGCTGCACACAGCCGCCTGCTGCAAGGTCAGGGCCATGGGGGTGCACCCCTGGCAGCGGATGCAGATCCGGCCATCCTGGTCCGGCTCGAGGGACAGGCCGGTGCGTTTTTCCAGCAGGATCCGGCCGTTTTCGGCCCGCACCCCGTCGAAGGGGAGCCAGGCCCCGCCGTGGAAGTAGCTCCAGCGCAGGCCGGGGGCGGTCAGCAGGTTGGCGGTCTCCAGCTCCAGGTAGCGCACGTTCTGCCGCAGCTCCACCTGGATGGTGCAGGGCCCTTCCAGCCGCAGCACGTCGTTTTCACTCAGATAGAATTCGTGGACCTGCATCTCCTGCCCGCCGGGGGCAAAGAGGGGCCAGGGCCTGGACAGGTCCACCCGCTGCAGGCTGTCGCTTTGGGCGTCCACATAGTAGACATCGGTCAGCCGGGCCGGGGTCGCCTCGATGGAGCGGCGGGTCTCATAGACCACATTGCTGCCCGACTCGTCGGAGGTGAACACCTGCGTTCCCGAGCGGACCAGCACCGGCTGCTCCACCGACTCGTTGGGCATAAACTGCATATTGCCCTGGGCCGCCACCGGCCCCGGTTCCTGGTAGCCGATCTGGTTGAGGAACTCGGTATAGAGCTTCTGGGGCACGGCGTTCATGCGGTCCACCGTCTGGCAGAACATGGTGCAGAACAGCTCGGCCAGGGCGGCGCCGGGATCGTCCTCGGTGCTCTCATACCGCCACTCGGGGGTATAGCTGCGGGCCAGGGCCGCCACCTGGGCCCGGATCTCTTCCGGGCCGCGGGGATCAAGGACCGGGTGATTCATACGCTGCCCCCTCCCTCAGAACCTTCCGTCACATAGAAGGGATAGACATGGTTGTAGCGGTTGTTGGTCGAGCGGACGGTGTACTCCACTTCCACCACGATGGCTCCGTTCTGCCGGTCCATCTGGCGGCAGTTCACCTTCACATCGGTGATCCTCGGTTCCTGGTAGATCAGCTGTTCCCGCACCTGGCGGGCGATGCTCTCCCGGGTGGAACTGGAGGAAGGCGTGAACGTATAGTCCATGATGTTGGAGCCAAAGCCCGGGCGCATGACCCGCTCACCCTGCATGGTGTTCAGGATGATGCCGATGGCCTCCCGGATGTCCTCCTCCTGGCTGACCATGGCGAACTTGCCCGTGCGGGGGTCCACCTGCAGGGGGAATTTCAGCCCGCGGCCCAGGAACTCCTTTCCGTTCATGTTCATACACTCCTCCCGTCCCACCGGCGCGCCGCCGGTGTCAGTTGATCTTCACAATGCCGCCCTTCAGGGTGGTGGAACCGCTGGCGCTCAGTTCCAGCGTGCCGTCCCCTTTTACCGAGGCGGTAGCGCCCTGCAGGGCCAGCTGGCCCTGCGCCTTGCCCGCGATGCTGGCCCCTTCCATCGACAGCTTGCCGCTGCATTTCATGGTCAGGTTGCCGCTGCTCTCCAGGGTGATGGTGGTCTGCCCCGCGCTGAGGGTCAGCTTCTTTTCGCAGCAGAGGGTGCCCTCCCCCGTCTTGAAATTGAGAGTCAGGGCGTTTTTGCCGTCCTTGTCCTGCAAAGCGGCGGTCTGGTTCTCATCGTCCAGCTTGAGCACCACCCCCGAGGGCATGGTCAGGGTGACGGTCTGTTTTGCTTCCTCGTCATGGAATGTCAGGTCGATCTTCTGGGGGGTACGGATGGCGTAGTCCTCCACCTTCCCCTCCTGGATGGTGAAAGGCGGGGTCAGCTCAGTGTTCCAGATGCTGCCCAGCACCACCGGCCGGTGGGGGTCGTCGCCAAGGTAACCCAGCACCACCAGATCGTCCACATGAGGCGGGAAATAGACCCCGCAGCCCTTGCCCCCCATGGGGGACATGAAATAGCACCAGTCGGTCTCCTCCGCTTCCGGCACCCCGATCAGCAGGCACTTGACCCGGTTCAGCTTGTCCGGGTCGGTGACGTTGGTGATGCGGGCCAGCGTCAGGCCGCTGCGGCCCATCTGCCGCTCCGAAGACATCTCTCCTCCCAATAAATTTCCAAACTGCTGCGCCAGGCTCATAGCTTCGCTCCCTTGAACTCAAATGATGTGGTGTAGCCCGCCGCCGAAAAGCTGTGGCGGACTTTGGTCAGAAAATACAGGCCATTGATATGGCAGCTGTCGCTGCCCTCGATCTTCAGGTAGCGGCCGGGGATCAGTTCGGGGATACCCACGCATTCCCCCTCCCCGGACACAAAGTCCATAGCCTGGCTGTTCAACTGATTCTGGGCTATCTCATCACACTCTTCCTGCGTGCGGGCAAACTCGCTGTACTCCCGCAGGCAGGTGTCCTTGTAAGCAGGTACCAGCTGGGCAGCGGACTTGCCGTCGCCTCCCACCGTGACCGAGCTGGCCGTGCCCTGGACGGGATTCAGGTTTACATCCCGGCCATAAACCTCCACCTGTCCCACCTGATGGGCCAGGGAGACCCGTTTGGAAAAGCGGCTCAATCCCATTCCAAACGTCAATGTCAGGATCTCCTTGCTGTTTCCCGCAAGATCATCAAAGATCATCTCTCCATCGATCACCAGCAACGACGTACTAAAATATTTGGCCAGCATCTTTAGAAAGTCCCAGTCGCTCATTTCTTCCTTCACAAGAGGCACCTCAAAATCCTTGAGGGTACCTACGGTGATGCTTTTGGCAAAACCTGCGGACACTGCTTTGTTCAAAATGCCCTTGACGATCTCGGCCGTCTTGCGCTGGCCGGCATAGATGGGCTCCCGATTGCTCATCAAAAAGCCCAGCCCGTCAATGCCATCTATATGGATGTGCGCCAGCCCATCTTTGGAAAACTCCATGGAATAGTCGTCCAGATACCCGTAAAAGAGTTCTTTCTTTTTCACATAGCCGCCCTTGATGACCAGCTTTGCGCCGGGCTCCACCAGGTCGATGAGGTCCTCGTCCCAACAGCTGTTCTCGAGGTCATACCCGGCGTCCATCGTAAAACTGCATCCGCTGGCCGTGTCTATCGACAGCTCGATATCCACCTGTGAGATGCCGGACAGTACCTTGCCGGCCAGGGTGACCTCACAGCCGGGGGCGGAAAAATCCTTGTATTTATCCACCAGATCGGTGTATTGATACGTACTCTTGTCCAAGGAACCGTCCCCCTTTCTCCGTTCGGCAGGTCTGTGCGTCAGTCTTTCAGAGCCGGCAGCACCAGCGTCTCCCCCGAGCGCAGCCGCCGCGGGTTGTCGATGCCGTTGGCCTGGGCGATCTGCCGCCACTGTCCGGCGCCGCCGTACTCCCGGGCCGAGAAGGCCCACAGCGAATCCCCCTGCCGGACTTTCCGGTATTTGGTGGTATCCGGCGACTGGCGCGGGTTGAGGGTGCCGCTTTTGGGGTCGACATACTGGATGAAGGTGCAGTTCAGCACGGCGCGCACCGGCAGCCCGTTCTCGTCGAATTTCGTAAAGTGTTCCTCACAGCTGGACAGATAGCCCACGAACTGCAAGGACGCCCATTCCACCTGCAGCCTGGGCGGGCAGTGGGCATCCGCGTTCACTTCCATCAGGTCGTAGATCTTCCGGGTATAATCCCGCACATCGATGCTGTTGTCCAGCGAGATCTTGCGGCTGTTCTCCAGGAACTTCTTGCGGTCATCCTGCGACCCTCCCACCTCGTCTGCGGCAGACAGGCTGTCAAAAAACAGCTCGAAGCTCAGCTCTTCCCCGTTGCCGCTCTCAAACTGTGTAATAGGTCCATCCGTCCCCATTATACTGATGGATGAGTAATTGACGCTGCGCTTGCAGGTATAGCTCTGGGGATTGTAAAGCACGATGATCTCTTCGTCGGTCTCCAGGTTGACGATGGTCATTTTTTCCACATGGGTCGATGCGTTCAAATTGCCGGGGCCTGTATACACAGCGTCGGCCTCCTTTCGTTTATACCGGCGCTATCGGCCGCTGCGGCGCAGCTCCCGGCGCAGGCGTTCTTCAATGATGCGGTAGACCCGGTCGGCGGTGCGCCGGATCTCGGCCTCCCGCTCTGCCTTCTGGCGGGCGCTCTGCTCCTCCTCGTTCTTCTGCGGATGGATCAGGCTGGGCGGCACCTGGGCCGCATTGGACAACTGAGGCGGGGCCGCGCTTTGCGCCGCCTGGCCCTGCGGCAGGACAGTCTGTACCGTCCCGCCAGGCGCTGCCATGGCCTGGGGCGATGTCCACTGGAACTGCCGCGGACCAGCCTGCGCCGGACGGGGCCCTTTGGGCAGCGGGCCTTTTTCCAGCAGCTCCCTGGCCCAGTCAGGCAGCGCTTCCATTCCCCTGGCCTGCTCCGGACGGTCGGAGCGGGAAAGCTCCGGGCTGCCGCCTCCGGCCAACACCAACTGGGGAGGCTGCTCCTGTCCGGGCACGCCGTCTCCTGCGGCGGGGACGGGATGCACCAGGCGGATATCCCGTGCGGCGGGGTTCCCGCTCTGGACCGCGCCGCGGTGCAGGGTCAGCGCAATGGGCCGGGCCGACGAGGCCACGGACTTGTCCTGTGCCGGCAGGGCGGACAGCGGGTTTTGCGCCGGGGTCTGCCCTGCGGCCTCCTGTGCCCGGTAGACCAGCTGCTCTGCCGCCCATGCCGCCCGTGCCATGGCAGGGGGCAGCATTTGGGCTGCGGCGGCCTGCCCCTCTTCCCGATCCGTGCGGCCTGTATTATTTTCCGCTTGTGCGGAAGATTGTGCGTAATCTGTCTGAATCAGGCGATTTGTGTTGTTTTCCGCCTGTGCAGAAGATCGTGTGCGGGTCGTTTGGGCCGGGTGGGTTGCTTCTCTCACGGTCTGTGCGGGAGCCTTATGATCTGCCGGGCGGGCGGTTTCCGCTTCGCTCTCGCGGTAGATCAAAGGTTCCTGCATCGGGGCCGGAACCTGTGCACTTTCCGCAGGCAATGCCTGGGGCACTGCATCGTGGCCGGTCGCCTGCTCTTGCAGTTTGGCGGCCTGTACCGCCCCATGGGATTCCTGCCCGATCTGGACAGCAGGATGCCACCCTGCCGGGCGGTCTGTATCCTTTTCAGCCTGTACGGAAGATTGCTCGTAAGTTGTCCGGGCCGGATGATTTGTGCCGGTCTCCGCTTGTGCGGAAAGGTGTGCGTAATTTGTCTGAATCAGGCGATTTGTGTTGTTTTCCGCCTGTGCAGAAGATTGTGCGCGGGTCGTTTGGGCCGGGCGAGCTATTTCACTCGGGGTCTGTGCAGAGGTCTGACGTTCTGCCGGGCGGGCGGTTTCCGCTTCGCTCTCGCGGTAGATCAAAGGTTCCTGCATCGGGGCCGGGGCTTGCGTACTTTCCGCAGGCAAAGCCTGGGGCACTGCATCGTGGCCGGTCGCCTGCTCTTGCGGTTCAAGGCTCTGCACCGGCCCACTGGAGTCCTGCCCTTGCAGTTCGGAACCCTGCATAGCTTTGAGGGGTTCCCGCTCTTGCAACACAGGGGACTGCGAAACCCTATGGGATTCCTGCCCGGTCTGGGCAGCAGGATGCCGCCCTGCCGGGCGGTCCGTATCCTTTTCCGCTTGTGCGGAAGATTGCTCGTGGGTTGTCCAGGCCGGATGATTTGTACCGATCTCCGTTTGTGCGGAAGATTGTGCGTAATTTGTCTGAATCGGGCGATTTGTGTTGTTTTCTGCCTGTGCAGAAGATCGTGCGTGGGTCGCTTGGGCCGGGCGAGCTATTTCACTCGGGGCCTGTGCAGAGGTCGGACGTTCTGCCAGGTGGGCGGTTTCTGCTTCGTTTTCGCGGTAGATCAAAGGTTCCTGTATCGGAGCCGGGGCCTGCGTACTTTCCACAGGCAATGCCTGGGGCACTGCCTCGGGGCCGGCTGCCTGTTCTTGCGGCTCGGCGGCCTGCACCGACCCATGGGATTCCTTCTCTTGCAGCTCGGAAACCTGCATAGCTTTGTGGGGTTCCCGCTCTTGCAATGCAGGGGACTGCGAAGCCCTGTGGGGGTCCTGCTCTTGTAGATCGGAAACCCGCATAGCTTTGAGGGGTTCCCGATCTTGCATTTCAAGAGCTTCCACGACCCTACTGGATTCCTTCCCAGCCTGGGCAGCAGGATGCCGCCCTGCCGGGCGGTCTGTATTATTTTCCGCTTGTGCGGAAGATTGCTCATAGGTCGTCCGGGACGGATGATTTATGCCGGTCTCCGCTTGTGCGGAAGGGTGTGCGTAATTTGTCCGAATCGGGCGATTTGTGTTGTTTTCTGCCTGTGCAGAAGATCGTGCGTGGGTCGCTTGGTTCGGATGGGTGGTTTCGCCCGTGGCTTGTGCGGGGGCCTTATGATCTGCCGGGCGGGCGGTTTCTGCTTCGTTCTCGCGGTAGATCAGAGGTTCCTGCATCAGGGCCGGGGCCTGCGTACTTTCCGCAGGCAAAGCCTGGGTCACTGCATCGGGGCCGGCTGCCTGCTCTTGCGGCTCGGCGGCCTGCACCGACCCATGGGATTCCTTCTCTTGCAGCTCGGAAACCTGCATAGCTTTGTGGGGTTCCCGCTCTTGCAATGCAGGGGACTGCGAAGCCTGCGTGTTTTCCGCAGGCCATGCCTGCCCCTGTTCCTTTGCAGAAGTAGCGCGACGCTCCATCCCGCCTGCCTCGCTCGCATCCCGGGAGTTGGAGGATGGCTCGGGGCCGGGTCGACGGGATGGATGCGCGCCCTTTTCTGCGTTTTGACTGTTGTACGGTAGATGAGGCTCCTGGGAGAGCCGGGCCTTGTGGGTCAGGGCCGGGTCCTGCGCAAAGGGTCCGTCCATGGGGACGGCCTGCCCTGCGGCAGGCTGTTCCGGCGCAGAAGGCTCCGCCGCATCCCGCCAGGACAGCGGTTTCCGGGCGGGAGCCGCCGGAGGCTCTGTCCTGGGCCGGCCGGATAGAACCGGATTTTTGGCGTGGTTGAGGGCCAGCGTCTGTTCCACCGCCTGGTGCACCGCGTGCATCATCTGGCGGGCCGTATCGGGGGACAGTTCGCTCTGGTGCAGCCATTCCAGCTGGGGCTGGGCCTGCCACTGCAAAGCCTGTTCCCGGCGGCGGCGCAGCACATCGGGCAGCAGGATGCTGCCGCCCGCAGCCTGGCCGTCCTCCTGCGATTTGGGGGCCGGATAGCCCGGGTGGGCCGGCAGGGTCTGGGGCGCCCATCCGCCTGCGGACGGCACGGCAGCCGCCCGGGTGGCCAAAGTCAGAGGCTGGGCCGCAACGCTTTGGCTCTGTCCGCCCGCTGTGGGGGGCTGTGTCCAGCGCCCTTCTTCCAGACGGATCTCCAGCTTGTGGAGCACCTCCTGCTTTTTTTGCAGTTCCCGCTCTTTGATCCGGACTTTCTCCAGGATGCGGGTCTCCAGCGCGGCCTCCCGGACGCCGGACTTCTTCTCCGGCTCCTTGCGGGCAGGAGCTGCTTTGGGCGCATCCATGTGGATGTCCACAGAGAGTTCCACCTCCACCGGGGGCGCGGCGTCCGGTTCCTCATCCTCCTCCCGCAGGGTCAGGGGCAGAGGCGCATAAGCCCCTGTTTCCAGCCGGATACGCTGCTCCAGCTCCTGCTGGAACAGACTGGACAGTACCCCAAAGGGGGACAGCCCCAGCTGTTCGGGCTTGATCACCGCCATATCCTCTCTGCTGACTTTGATCTTAGAAGCATCCATTGTAAATCAGCTCCACACGGGTGACTGCCAGCGCCGGCTGGTTGCTGTTCAGCTCCGGGCCGACGTACTTCTGCAGATAAGCGTTTTCGATGCACCAGGTGCGCACCGTTTCCCCAAAACTGTCCTTCAGGGTGACGGTGCCCTGCAAAGGCACCATCCGCCCTTCCAGGCAGTCGCTCATCAGCTGGGAGAACGCATCGTCCTCAACGATCACGCCCTGCTCCAGCACCAGCACCTGGGGCTTGCTCTCTTTCAGGAAGAACCGGGGGTAATTGCTGCCCCCTTCGCTGTAAACCTCATATTCCAGTTCCATATTCAGGCCCGAAACAGAGGTGAATCGACCTGCGAGTTTTTCCTCCCTGTCATCGTATACCGCCGTGTCGTCCTCCTCGAAAAGAGAGACTTCAAAGTATGCGCCGGACAAAAACTCCATGCCCTGTCCACCTCCTTCAGGCACAAGCCTGCTCTGCTGCGCATCAGAACAGTTCCCTTCTCACCCCTGTGATGGCAAGGGTCAGGCTTTCGATCAGCATCTCGCTGCGCAGGCCGTCCATTTCGCTGAGGGAGTAACCGATGGGCAGAGCGTCTTTCAGCTCCCAGATCACTCCCTTGTAGTCCTCGTTCAGGGCCAGCACCCGCACCGTGCGGTACAGGGACTCGCCCCCCGTAGGGCCTGTGTCATTGCCGGCAGCCGCGGCATACAGCCAGTCCAGCAGTTCATAGTCTCCCACCACCCCTTTGGCCAGGGTCACCGGTTCGTAGCGGGTCTGCACAGGGACATAGCCCTGCACCCCGCGCGGGTCCCGGCCCGCCCTGGCCTGGATGGTCTCCACCGTCATGTTGACGCCGGAAAACTGGGAAAAGGCCGCCGTCACCCGGCTGTCGCCCCCTTCGATCTCCACCAGGAACCGGTAGGAGCGCAGCGGTTCAAAGGTCTCGTCGTCTCGGTTTCCCATGGCAGCTTCACCTCTTTCTCAGCGCAGCGGGATGGACTGCTGTTTGTCGGGGCCGTTGAGCTTCTGGTTGACCTCCGACACCTCGCGGCACCAGCGGCGCCGCTCCCAGTGGGGCAGCTTCATGATCTCTGCCCGGGGCCAGTGCAGATAATAGGCCAGGAACGCCATCTCCTGGAAAAGCTGTTCCTGGGGGTACAGCACCAGCCCTAACTCAACAAAAAATCCAGCGGCACCTCGATCTCCTGATTGCAGTGGGGGCAAACGACCTTGTAGCTGGGCAGGTCGGTCGTGTTGATCCGCTGGTACAGATCCTGCAGGTAAGCCAGGTCCATGGTGAACATACCCTCGATCACCTTGGTGTTGATGCTGGACAGCGTACCCAGCCGGGTGATCACCCGGGACAGCAGGATGATGGTCAGATAGCCCGCATTCTGCTGCACCCGGGGATCCCGCAAAGGCAGGATCTCATCGGCGGCAGTGGCCAGACGCATGGTGCCCCGGCGGTGGACCTCGCCGTTTTTGTCCACATAGCCCCGCGGCAGTTCAAATTCAAATTCGGTTTCCATACATTCTCCTTACAGGCTGCGGCGGAGACGGCCCTGATCACCGCCGCGCAACAGCGCAGAGAGGGTCAGGGCCGCCAACACTTCGAGTTACATAGGATTCAGCCCGCCGCCAGCCCTGCCTCTATCACATGGGCGAAGGCTCGCCTGCCACGCCGGCCGGCGTGTGCTCCAGGCCCTCGTGGCACAGTTCCAGGGACTGGATGGCCACTTCGCTGCCCATACCGTTCAGGTCCGGCACGGTGTAGCCTACGGGCCATGCGTTGATCAGGGTCCAGGAAGGGCCGTCGGCGCCGGAGTCGTCGATCAGGGTGATGAGCACGTCGTGGCGCACCAGGCCGGTCGGGGGCGCGTTGTTGGTGGGGGCCACCGAGTTGAGCCACTCCAGGAAATCGGAGTCATCGGAGATGCCCCAGCGCAGGGTGATGTTGCCGAACTTGGTCAGGCCGGGCAGTTTGCGGGGGGTGTTGCGCAGGTCGTCGCCTTCGCGGTACTCCACCGCATCGATGGAAGCGCTCATGCCGGAGACTTCCGAGAAGCTGGCGCGGTTGATGCCATCGATCTCCACCCGGTAGCGGAATACTCTGTAGGGATAATTGATGTTCGCCATTTATGTTTTCATCCTTTCTGTCAGACTGTCAGGCGTAAAGGACAGCCGCTCATTCGCCGGTGGCAGTCTTCTGGGTGATGCGGAAGATCACAAATTCTGCGGGCTTGACCGGTGCGATGCCGATCTGGCAGATCAGGCGGCCGTTGTCGATGTCGTCCTGGGTCATGGTGGTGGGTCCGCACTCCACAAAGAAGGCCTGATCGGGGCTGGAGCCTGCCAGGGCGCCGTCACGCCAGCAGGTGGCCAGGAAGTTTGCGATGGTGCGGGTCACGCGGCTCCACAGCGCCTCGCTGTTGGGCTCAAAGACGACCCAGTTGGTGTTGGCTTTGATGGACTCCTCGACGTAGATGAACAGGCGCCGGACGTTGACGTACTTCCACAGCCCGTTGGAGCTGATGGTACGTGCGCCCCAGACCCGGATGCCGCGGCCGGGGAAGGCGCGGATCAGGTTGACGCCCAGGGGGTTGAGGATATCCTGCTCACCGGTGTTGTAGCTGCAGGACAGGCCGGTGCAGCCCCGCACCACTTCGTTGGCGGGCGCCTTGTGGACGCCGCGCTCGTTGTCGCTGCGGGCGTAGATGCCTGCCATGGCGCCGGAGGGCGGGAAGTAGGCCGCGTGCTTGGAGCCTGCGTCGTACATCTGCAGCCAGGGATGATACATGGCCGCGTAGGTGGAATCGTACATATCACGGAAGTTGGCCACGTCGTTGGTCTTGGTCAGCTCCATGGGGATATCCAGGATGGCAAAGCAGCTCTTCTTGTTCTCACAGAACGCGATCAGGGCCGACTGCACCTCGGGCAGGGTGACGCCGGGGATGGCCATGATGGACACGTTGCCGTTCTCCAGGAAGGCCTGCAGGCCGGTGCGCTTGCCGGGGCCGTCGTCCTTGCCCAGGTAGGTGCCGGCTGCCACGGTCAGCACGGTGCCGTTGCTGCCGCCGGCAGGGGTCAGGACCAGCTCGCTGCCGGTGCCGCCGCACAGCTCGTAGGGCACCACCGTCTCAGCGTCGGCCTTCGGCTCCACCTCCACCCGGATCAGCTCGCTCTTGGCGGTCTTGACGGGGGCGTAGTTCAGTGCGCCGGCCTTGAGGGACAGGTTCTCATAGACCTCCACCATATCGTCCAGGCGGGCGGTGATGGTGATCTCGCAGGTCCGAATGTACTTGCTGGTGCCCACACGGCTGTCCGCCACATCGGCGGTGCAGGGGGCGTCCAGGGTGACCACACGGTCCAGCACGCTCTTGACGGTGGCATAGACCGCTTCCTTGCCGTCAAACAGCTCGACCACATCGCCGGGATTGAAACCGTCGGCGTTCTTCAGGGTCAGGTCTGCGCCGTCCACAGCCAGGACCTGGGTCTTGGCCTTGCTGGCAGGAGCCACGGTGACCCGCATATTCTCCGCCCATGCGCCGGGGTTGGCTGCGCTGATGGTCAGCACGCCGGCCTGCACGACGCCGGCCTTGGCGTCAGCGGGGGCTGCGCGCATGATGTAGGCCCGCGCGCCGCCGTTGAGGAAGAACTGCTCCACCGCATACGGAAGGAACCGTGCGCCGCCGTAGGCTGCCTCGCTGAGATAGCCGCCGTACATCCGCTTGTAGTCCGCAAAGCTGGTCACCAGCTGGGGCTGGCCTGTCACAGGGCCGCGCTCGGCCAGGCCCACAAAACCTGCCGTGCTGGTGCTGACGCCCTGCATGGGGGATGCCCCGGAATCGTACTCCTCTACATATACACCTGGGGACAAATATTCTGCCATGTTGTTGCTTCACGCCACTGTTTTGGCTGGGGCCGGTCGTGAAGCGCCCCTCCTTTCGTCTTGATATTTGGTTTGGGTGGATGATCTATCGGACCATGAGCGCCCGCCCAGAGGGCAGATGCTCTGGCTCACAAGGTTGGATGTTCCGGCGCAAACAGGCGCCAGAAGCGGCACAGGACGGCCGCGTTGTATTCGATGGCCTCCCGCACCAGGCGGGCGCCGTCGTAGGGGTCGGGCAGTTCGGCTTCGGTGCGGAACACCGGCCAGCCCTCCTCCGAGAGGAACATGGCCCCCCGGATCACCTGGCCGTTGACCTGGCTGCACCGGCGGCAGGCTTCGTCCCGGTCCGCCGCCCGCAGCGGCAGGCGGCCATAGGCCAGCATCCGGCCGGTCAGGCAGCGGCAGGCCATATCCCATACGGCGCCGTCTTTGGACAGGCGGAAACAGATCCATCCGTCCGCCTGCTCCCAGGCTGCGCCGCTGCTCTCCAGCAGCGCGGTCAGCAGCCGTCGGATCTCCTCAGATCCCACCGGACTCCTCCTCTCAAAGTTCCAGCGTCCCGCCCGCTGCAAACGGCATCTGCCCCCAGTCGGGAGCAGCCTGCAGTTGGGGCTGGTCCGGGACGCAGGCCAAAGGCTCGGTCAGGGCCGGCGGCGGCAGACGGGTGCTTTCCAGCTGAGGCCCGGTCTTTTGGGCCTGTACCAGCGCCAGCAGGGCGCTGTTGCCGATCCGCTCCGAAAGCTCCAGCACCGTCCGGGCAGGCATCTGCTCCAGGCCGGCACCGGCCAGCAGGGCCTGCAGGGCTGCTTCAACCGGCAGGAGGCTGCTGCTCGGGCTGTTCCGCCTGGTCTGGCGGCTCTGCTGCTGTTCCTGCCTGCTGTCCCGCTCGGTCCGGCGGCTTTGCTGCTGCACCTTGGCCGTCCCCCTTTCCTCCGGGTTTGCCGGGCGGCTCGGGCGGCGGCGGGAGCGGCATCTCCGCCAGCTCCCGGGCCACCTCGTCCAAAGTATCTTCGCTCTCCATCTCCTGCAAAGCCTCCTGGGCCTTGTCGGAGATCCAGCGCAGTTTGTTGATAAACGCTTCTTTCATCTGAGCTTTGCGCTCGATCAGGGCATGGGTATGGACGATGGCGTTCTGGAGCACCGGTTTTTCGCGCGGGTCCCGGGTCTCGGCCAGCTGCGCCCGATACCGGGCCAGCAGGGCCTGTTCCCGCTTGTCGTCCAAAAAGGGATAGACCCTGCGCAGGGTCTGGGCGCCTTCGTTTTCCTCCAGAGCGCCGGTCCCTCCGGCCATCTGCGCCATGGAATCCACCACCGCGCGGGCGTCGGTCAGCACGTCCACCACCAGGCCCACGGCGCTTTGTGCGTAGCCGCGCCAGAACACCATCTGGTCCGGCGCGCTGCCCGGCACCGTCCGGGCCTGGCTGCCTCCCGCAAAGAGGTTTTGCCGGTGCTGCAGGGGTTCCGCCTGGCCCAGCGACCGCTTGAGGCAGGTGGCCAGCATCATCCGGCCGGTGCCCTGCAGTACGGCGGCCGCCATATTCCCGCGCTGGAAAGCCAGCTCCGAAAAGGTCCGGAACGCTCCGCCGGACAGCTCCGGGTGGGCCTGCAAAGGGCGGCTTCCGCCAGCCTCTTTCGGCTGTGCGCCGGGGCCGGCGGCCTGCCGGGTCTGTTTTTCGTCCGCCCCGGTCAGCTGGGCGGCCCGCTGGCGGCCGATCTGGTCGAAGGTCTCGCGGAACTGTTCGGTCACCTGGTCCAGAGGATCCCGGTAGCGGAAGGTGCTCCCCTCCACTGTCTGGTTCAGCTGGCGCCGCACCGACAACTGGGTCAGGGGCGCCGGATCGGCAGGCTTTTTGCGGACGAGTTTGGTCTGCACGATATCCCCCCTCAATTCATCCCCATCAGCCGCCGGAACGACCGGTGGAGGCTGTCCTCCTCCGCCGGGCGGAGCAGGAAGTCTGCCGCATGGATGCGCAGGTACTGGATGGCGTAGCGGGGGGTATCGTCCATCACCACCAGGCGGCAGCCCGCATCCTGTTCCCGGATGCGCCGGGCTGCCAGGAATCCGGCGGTGTCCCCCAGGCCCATCAGCACACCGTGGTAGCGGCCGGGGCCAAAGCCCTGCCAGAATTGCTCCATGTCGTAGATGGGAAAGATCTCTGCGCTGCAGCCGGTCCGGGCACAATACTGCTGTATGCATTTGCACAGATATCGGGTCTCTCCCGGAGAGCACCCGCAGATCGCCAGCCGCATGGTGTGTCCTTTCCTTTTCTGCTTCCAGAGTCCTTTCTCAAGGTGGGGCGTGCCTGTGCGGTCCGGCTGTCCAGCCGCGCGTAAGACCGCGGTTTTGCCCCCCGGGCAAAAGGCGGAATGGCCCGCACCTCCCGGGTCGTTTTTATTGTAGCAGGTTTTTTTCTGCCGCGCAGGGATTTGGCACGAACAGCTGTCAACTGTCATAAAATGCACAAAAAGCGCGGAAGCCGCACCGCTTCCACGCTTTTCGACACAAGTTGAGAGGACCTCAGCGGCCCCAGTTTTTGGCCAGCATCCACTCCTGCAGACGCCGGCGGGCCTCCCCGAAACTCTTGAGGCTGATGGGCACCCGCTGGCCGTTTTCCATCACGAAATCCCGCTGCTGCAAAGCCTGCACCCGGTCCAGGTTGACCAGATAACTGCGGTGGCAGCGGAAAAACCGGCTGTCCTTCAGCTCGTCCTCCAGGGCGTCCATGGTGCGGCGCAGCCCGTACACCCGGCCCCCGGCATGGATGGCGGCGGTATGGCGGTACATCTCCACATAGTCGATGTCCCCCACACGGATGGTCAGCTCCTCCCCTTCCATGTCCACCCGCAGCAGCCGCAGCCGGTCGGCGGTCTGCTGTACGAACCAGTCCATGGTGCGGTCCAGCTGGCCCTGGTCGAAGGGCTTGAGCAGATAGTCCATCACCTGCAGGTCAAAGCCTTCCATCCCGTGTTCCTGGCTGGTGGTGGCAAAGACCAGGGCGCACTCCTCCCCTCTCTGCCGCAGGCTGCGGGCGGTCTCCACCCCCGTCATCCCTTCCATAAAGATATCCAAAAACACCAGGTCCCACTGCCCCAAGGTCCACCGGTCCAGCAGTTCCTCGCCGCTGGAGGCCACGTCCAGCCGCAATTCCAGGGCGCAGCGCTGGCAGTACTGCCGGACCATCCGGGCCAGGGCGGCCCGTTCCTCCTCCAGGTCGTCGCAGATCATCACCGAGATGTACACAGCGTCTCCTCCTCTCTCCATTCCTTCAGCGCCTGGCGCAGCAGCGACGCCTGCTGCCGGCTGACCGAGATGCTCCGCCCGTCCACGGCCATGTTCAGACGCCCGCCCGCAAAGCTGCCCACCCCCGACAGATGGACGATGAACGCCTTCTGGCACCGGAAAAAGGGCGGTCCGGGCAAATCCTCCTCCAGCTTTTTGATGGGCACGCTGACCTGGACGCTCCCGCCGTTGGTCAGGCGCAGGATGCTCTCCCGTCCGGCCGCCTCGGCATAGGCTACCTGGCACAGCGGCAGGCGCACCCGTTCCCGCCGGGCCGGCAGGTCCAGCCACTGCAGACCGCACCGCCAGGCCGAAAAGCACTGGTCCATGGCCCGGCCCAGCTCCTGCCGGGAAGCGTCGGGGGCCAGAAAGGCCGCGGCGTGCCACCGGTAGGCCGAAATGGCCTGCCGGGACCGCCTTGACACCACCACCAGCCCCGTCCCGGCCAGAGCGTCGGGCCGCCGGGGCCCGCCGCCCGGGATGGTGTCCGCATCGATGAACAGCAGCTCGGGACCCTGGGCGGGCAGGCTGCCGCTTTGCTGTATGGCGGTCTCGACGCAGTGGGCGGCCGCCCACCGGCCCAGCATGGCGGTCAGCCGCAGGGCCAGCGCGTCATCCTGGGTGCACAGCACGATCCGGGCCGGGCGTTCTCCATGCAGCATGGCCGGCGCCTCCTTTCTCCATCCGCCGCCCATCGCGGCGTTTTGCACAATCTCTCTTATGGAAAGATTTAACAGCTTTTGGGCCCCGAGGTAAAGAGAATTTACGCAACCGGTCCGATTTTTCCGCAAGTGGGAGGATTTTACCGCAAGTGGGAATGGATGCGGTTTGACATAGGCCGCAAAATCCATTAGACTTTATACGACACAGCTTCCAATCAAGGAGGTGGCGGCATGCTGCACATTGCCTGCTGTGACGACGACCGTTTCTGGCAGGAGCAGTTCCTGCGGCAGCTGGACCGGCTGCTGTCCGCCAGGGGGACGACTTTCCGGATCGACACCTACAACAGCGGCGCCGCTCTGCTGAAAGCGCTGTCTGTTTTGAACGCCCAGCCCGACCTGCTGTTCCTGGACGTGGTGCTGGGCCGGGACAACGGCATCGACCTGGCCGCCCGGCTGCGCCAGCTGCAGCCGGAGCTGCCGGTGGTGCTGATCAGTTCCAGCGCCGAGTACGCCCTGCCGGGCTACACGGTCCACCCCGCCCACTACCTGCTCAAACCCATCTCGGACCAGGCCCTGGCCGAAGCGCTGGATTTCTGTCTGCCTCCGCCTCAGGAGGCGCCCTCGGTGGTCATCCGCTGCAAAAAGGCCGAGAAGGCCGTCCCGGTCAGCGAGATCCTCTACATAGAGGTCCTGGATACCCTCCTCAAGCTGCACACCTGCTCCGGCGAGGTGTACCAGACCAGCGGCCATCTGAGCCAGATGCAGCAGCGCCTGCCCCCCGGCCAGTTCCTGCGGTGCCACAAGAGCTATCTTGTCAACCTGGAATACGTGGAGGGCATCCGCCGCTACGTCCTGATGCTGCGCAACGGCCAGCAGATCCCGGTCAGCAAGAAAAACTATGTCCCGGTCAAAAAGGACTACCTTCGCTATTGCAGCCAGCTGCAGCCTTAAAATACCCCGATGGCCCCACAGGCCTTTACCCCGTTTTCTTTTCACCCTATGGATCAAGCAAAGGAGTTTACGATCATGAACATCCAAAAACACGTTGACGGTCAGACCCTTACCCTCGCGCTGAAAGGCCGGCTGGACACCACCACCGCCCCCCAGCTGGAGCAGGAGGTGCGCGCCAGTCTGGACAATGTGACCAAGCTGGTGATGGACCTGGCAGAACTGGACTACCTCTCCAGCGCCGGGCTGCGCGTGCTGCTGTCGGCCCAGAAGCAGATGAACCGCAAAAAGGGCCGCATGGTGGTGTGCCATGTCTGCGAGCCGGTGATGGAGGTCTTCGACATGACCGGGTTCTCGGACATCCTGACCATCGAGGAGTGAGCGGAGCTTTCCTCCCTCTCAAAAAAGGAGACTGCCTATCATGAGTCCTTCTCAGGCGGAGCTGTACAAGCGGCCCCGCTTATTCGTGTTTATCCCCGCCGTGACGCTGTGCGCCTTTTTGCTGGTGGCCGTCATCCACTACGTCGTGTCCAGCTCCCAGGCCGCAGAAAGCGTCCAGCCTGACCTGTCGGGCTGGGAGATGACCCTTGCCGACGGTTCCCCCATCGCCCCCGATCCGGCGGGCGGACTGGATCTCCCCGAGGGGGCCATCCTCTATCTCACCGCCGATGCGCCGGCCTTTGCTTCCGGGCAGGCGGTGGCGTCGGTCCGCTCGAAAGGGGTGCTGTACGCCTTCCTGGTGGACGGCCAGCCGGCCGCCGACCCCTTCGGACTTTTGGGCGGGAGCGGCGGCTCCCAGGCCCTGCCGGGCGGGATCTATACCTTCCGCTGCGGCGCGGGCTCCCGGCTGACCATCGCGGTACAGTTTTTGACCGTTCCCCCCAGCGTGGAAAACCTGCCCTCTGTCACCCTGTACGACGGCGTCGCCGACTACGACAGCCAGAACGTCCATCTGGGCGCCTTTTCCTCCCTGCTCATCGGGCTGTTTTTGACCATCGCCTTTTTGATGCTGGCCATCTTCCTGATGCAGTTGTGGCGGGGCGCGCCCGAGTGGGGCTCGCTGCTGCTGGCCGTCACCGCCCTGGCCATCTGCCTCAACCGCACCATCCTCTACGCCGACATCATGCGCAACACCCTGAAAGACCCGGGCCTTTACCTGATCGTCCGGCATGTGCCGCTGCTGGCCGTCCTGCTTTTGCTGTGGCAGCACCTGGAAGGCCGGGCCAAAAAGATCCTTGCGGTGCCGGCTCTGGGCGGCGTGGGCTGCATGGCCGGCCTGCTGGGCTACAACCTGGCGGCGCCGGAACGGGTGACCGGCGCGGTCTATTTCATGCGCTGGTGGCTGCTGCCGCTGGTGCTGTTTGCCCTGCTGCTGACCGGCGCATGGCAGGCCGTCCGTGCATGGCGCGGCAAGGCCCACCACGGCAGCTGGTTCTGCCGGTTCTTCATCACCGCCGGGTGCAGCATGGCGGCCATGATCTGCCTTTCGGTGCTGAGCGTCGTCCTGTACGGGCCCAGCAAGCCGGCATGGGCCTATACTCCCCTTGCCGTCGAGGGCTTTACCCTTTTCCGGCCCGCCCTCCGGCTGAGCTACCTGACGGCCATCAGCAGCTTTGTGCTGGCGACGTACGATTTCATCCAGATGTTCCTCTCCCAGGAGCAGGAGCGCCAGGCCATCATCCTGCAAAACCGCTTTGCCACCGAGCACGCCGACGCCCTCTACCGCACTCTGCTGGAGACCCGTTCGGTCCGCCATGAGATCCGGAGCCGCACCGAGACCCTGCGCATCCTGTGCGAGGAGGGGGATCTTGCGCGGATCAAGGCCTATGTCGAGCAGTTCTACGCCAACTCCCAGATCACCCCCAGCCTGTACAGCGCCAACCAGCTGGTCAATGCCCTGGTGGCGCCCCGGCTGCAGACGGCCCAGGATGCGGGCATCCATGTGGACGCCCTGATCCAGGTGCCCGAGTCCCTGCCGGTTTCGGACATCGACCTGTCCACCCTGCTGGTGAATATGCTGGACAACGCGGTGGTCGCCGCCTCGGCGGTGCCCGACCCGGCCGAACGTCAGCTGACTTTGCGGATGAACCTGCGGGGCAACCGGCTGCGGCTGTTCTGCCGCAACAGTTACACCGGCGAGCTGACCCTGCGCAAAGACGGCCTGCCCGCCTCCAAGCGGGGCAAGTGGCACGGCTGCGGCATGGAGCTGATGCGCCGCGTCGCCAAAAAATACGACGGTTCCATGAACGTCGAGCACGAAAACGGGCTGTTCACCCTGGACGTCTTTTTGCTGCTGCCCTTCCCCTACAAGGACCAGCCCGACTGAACGCGGCCCCGCGGCCTTGCCGGCTGCGGGGCTGTTTGCATTTTATAACAGTTGGCCGTCTTTCGTGCCAATCCCATTGACCCGGGGGCGGCCGGGCTGTTATGATTATCTTGGGTTTCATTGTCCGAATTTTTCCAACTGAAAAGGAGGTTCCTTATGGGTCGATATACATACCAGAAGCGGCCCGGGCAGCCCGATGCCGCACCACGTCAGGCTGCCCGGCCCAACCTGGCCCAGGCTGTGTCCAACAGCGCGGCGCTCGATATGCTGGACCATGTGCAGGAGCGCCCGCAGGCCCAGATCCCCGCAGCCGAGGCCGAGGCCGACCGGCTGTCCGCCTCTGTGACCAGCGGCGGGCCCGAGGCGGTCAAGGCCGCCATGGGCCGGCGGCTGGGGGCGGATTTCTCGGGCATACGGTTCCACATGGGGGACCAGGCCGAGGCCAAGGCGGAGGCCATGAACGCCCGGGCCTATACCTCGGGCGCAGACATCTACTTTGGCGAGGGCGGCTTTGATCCCTCCGTGGCCGCCCACGAGCTGGTACACACCGCCCAGCAGGGCGTCGTGGCCGCCAGCACCCCCACCGTTGCCACACCTGTGGGAGGGGTGCAGAGGATCTATAATATTTTCAGCAAAAAAGCCAGAGAGGAGCATGCCAACCAGAAGGCGGCGGAGAAAGCAGAAAAGGAGCGCCAAGCGCTCATAGAGCAGCAACGGCAGGAAGCCGCCGCCAGACAGCGGGCGGCACAGGCAACTGCTTTCGTGAACAACATGCGAAACGGGCAGCAAAGCCGTCCGGGGAGCAGCCTTATCTTGAAGCGCCCCGCAAACTCTGCTCCGGATCCCTCTATCAATGAAGAGAGCCTAGGCGAAAAGGTTGAATCGGCCGCTGATGTTGCTTCCGTCGTTGGCGATTACGGTTCTAGCGCACTCGACTTTGCCACCTCCTTGCAGGAGGCAAAGTTCATCCCCCAGACGGGCATGAACGAATCGACCGGCGTTGTGGGCGGCGTGAATATTGCGACGGGTCTCTACGGTGCATATCAGGACGTGAAAGGCCTTAAAAACGCGAAAGACAAGCAAGAAAAAGCGAAACACGGCATTGGTCTGGCAGGCAATTTGTCTTCCATTGGCGGCGGCGCTGCCACAATTGCCAAGGCAGCAGGAAGCAGTATAGCCTCCAGTGTTGCGCCCGGATTTGATATCGCTACCGGCGCTCTTTCCGTGGCCCAGGGTGCAAGGCAGGTGCACGAGGCCCGCAAACAAGTCAACGGCCTGAATGATTTCATGGAGAACAACTATGGAGTGAGCCTCAGCAGCTCCAAAGATGCCAAGCGAGTCAGAAAAGAGGCACGGAATATGATAGAGGATTCCGATGACCGCATCCTGTGGGACAGCGCCGTCATCGGCAAAATGGAGGGCACCCGCGGCAAGATCAAGGGATCGGGCAAGATCGTCACCGGCGCGGTGGACGCAGCCGCCGGCATCGCCGAGCTTTCGGGCGCCGGCGCCGCCGCCGGCGTTGGCCTCAAAGCCGGCAGCCTTGTAGCGAAAGGCGGCTTTGCCATTGCCAACCAGGTCCAGAAGAGACGGGTCAAGAATAAAGTCCTTGAGCAGACCGGTATGAACCAAACCCTGGACGATTATATGCAGCAGACCGGCATCACCGACCGCAAAGAGGCCAAGCATACTCTGCTGAAAGCTATGGGTTACGAGAGCGGCAAGTTTAAAGAACTGGTGGCCGACCAGATCAACCAGCGCGCCAGCCGCATTATCGAAATGGCAAAGGGTCAGAGCGCTCCAGACTCCACCGATACCGATGAGGATAGACAGAACAAGAGCAGCAAAGCAGCCTCTTTCCTGAGCGCCATGGGTATTGAAACGAGCGCAGATAAACTCACAGGTGATGCAGAAGAGGCCGAAAGAGTCCGTCAGCTGCTCATCCAGAAGATGGGCCAGGGCTGACGCTTTGCAGCACATCCAACACGGCCCCGCCCGCAGGCCGCACTAAAAACAAGGAGATGATCGTATGCCTAACCAAAAGCATGATATTCTCGCCACCGTACAGAACCTCCTGGAGGTCACTTTGGGGGAGGGCGCGACCGAGCTTACCGAAGAGGAAAACGTTTTGTTCCTGCGGCTGTTCCCGGCACTGCTCGCCAACGGGAACGGACACGTCTACATGGAGATTTGCATCATCGACTACAGCGATGAGCTGAGCGTTGCACAGGTGTATTCTACCATGATCCCCAAACCCGGGCCTCACTCCGACGATCTGAACGGCTATCTCGCTGACTGGAACCTCCATTCCGCCGCCGGCGCTTACGGTCTCTACGGCGACCAGAAACAGCTCTACCACAAGCTGAATATCGCCCTCGTCAATTCCGAATCCGTGGAGAGCCGGGCAAACGCCCTGTTTGCCGGCATCTGCCTGGCCATGGACGAAATGGCCCGCCGTCTGCCCGAGGCCTTCCAGATCGCCTTTGGGGATTCGACCCAGTAAATCCCCGCAAACGCTATAGACCAAAAACCGGCCGCACCAAGCTCTCGTTTTGGTGCGGCTTTTTGCGCCCTTGCCAAAAGGCGCTGCGGCGCTTATAATAAAAGGCGTAAGCATACCGTGCCCCCGCCCTCTGCGGCTGCGGGGCTGCCATAAAGGAGTTCCAAGTTATGAAATTAGGCATCGTCGGGCTGCCCAATGTGGGCAAGTCCACCCTTTTCAACGCCATCACCTCGACCCGCAACGCCGAGGCGGCCAACTACCCCTTCTGCACCATCGAGCCCAACAGCGGCATCGTGGCGGTGCCCGACCCCCGGCTGGACAAGCTGGCCGAGGTGTGGCAGACCAACAAAAAGACCCCCGCCATCGTGGAGTTCGTGGACATCGCGGGCCTGGTCAAGGGCGCGTCCCAGGGCGCGGGCCTGGGCAACAAGTTCCTGGGCCATATCCGGGAGTGCGACGCGCTGGTGCACGTGGTGCGCTGCTTTGACGACGACAACATCATCCATGTGGTGGAGGACGTCACCAAGGCCGAGGCGGTGGACCCCATCGCCGACATCGACGTCATCGACTACGAGTTGATCCTCTCGGACCTGGAAGTGGTGCAGAACCGCGCCGGCCGGATGGCCAAGGCCGCCAAGAGCGGCAACAACAAGGGCGCCGCCGCCGAAGCCGCCTGGCTGGAACAGCTGGCCGCCCACTTGAGCGAGGGCAAGCCCGCCCGCAGCTTTGCCTGGGACGAGAGCGACGCCGACCAGGCCGCCGTGCTGCGCGAGATGGGCCTGCTGAGCGCAAAGCCCGTGCTCTACGCCTGCAACGTGGGCGAGGACGACCTGATGGAGGGCATCGAAAACAATCGCTACATCCCCCTGGTGTCCCAGCGGGCCGCCCAGGAGGGCGCCAAGGTGATCCCCATCTGCGCCCGCACCGAGGAAGACATCGCCGATTACAGCCCCGAGGAAAAGAAGGCGTTCCTGGCCGAAATGGGCATCCAGGCCAGCGGTCTGGACAACCTGATCACCGCCAGCTACGATCTGCTGGGCCTCATCTCCTTCCTCACCGACGGCAAAAAGGAGTGCCGCGCCTGGACCATCCGCAAGGGCACCAAGGCCCCCCAGGCCGCCGGCAAGATCCACAGCGACTTCGAGCGGGGCTTCATCCGGGCCAGCGTCATCCACTATCCCGACCTGGAAGCCGCCGGTTTCGACTACGCCGCCGTCAAGGCCAAGGGCCTGCAGCACACCGAGGGCAAGGAATACATCGTACAGGACGGGGACGTGATCGAGTTCCTGTTCAATGTCTAAGGGGGTAGACAGGATGGTCTTTGGCATCATGGGCGCCATGCCCGAAGAAGTGGATCAGCTGTGCGCCAGGCTCTCCGGCGTGACGGTGGAGGACTACGGCGGGGTGCGCTACCACAAGGGCGCCCTGGCGGGCCGTCCGGTGGTGGTATGCTGTGCCGGCATGGGCAAGGCCAATGCCGCCGCTGCCACCCAGGTGCTCATCACCCGGTACGGCGCCGGACAGATCATCTTTTCGGGCATCGCCGGCAACATGACCGATAAGGTCGGCATCGGGGATGTGGTGATCGGCAAGACCGTCTTTTACCACGACGCCCAGCTGGATATGATCAGCCAGAACCCGCCCTACCTCACCGAATACACCGGCGACCCGGCCCTGATCGCAGCCGCCGAGGCCGCCTGCACTGAGGCAGGGGTGCACTATATTACAGGCCGTATTGCAACGGGCGATCTGTTCATTGGGGACAGTGCTTCCAAGGCGGCCATCGCCGCCAAATGCGCCCCCGACTGCGTGGAGATGGAGGGTGCCGCCGTCAGCCAGATCGCGGCCAAGAACGGCGTGCCCTGTGTCATCCTGCGTGCCATGAGCGACAACGCCGACGAGGACGGCTACGAGGTGCTGGTGGTCCGTGACTTCAGCATCGCGGAATATGTAGCCACCGCCACCCGGATCGTGGCGGGGATGATCGAGCGGCTGTGACCCAAATCCCCCATACAGCAAACGCTGCCCGTCCCGGCGTGGGGCGGACAGCGTTTTTTGTTTTTTCTGCGTCCTTTTATCCTCGCTGTTGAGGTTTTGGCGCGGCCGGGTTTCAAAGGAACTGCTCGAGTTTGAGGCGGTTGGCCTCCTGAAAGGCCTGCAGCCTGCGCATCAGGTCCTTGGTGCCGGGGGTGGCGTTGGGGTAATCCCGCTGGCACTTGATGCAGTCCATCACGCCCTGGCTGCTCCCCTCGGCCAGCATTTCGGCCAGGTTGCGGGTGGAGCGGTCGGCCATGGTCCTCAGTCCAATGCCCATCCTGGTGTTCAGCTTGGCCAGGGCGGACTGACCCTGGGCGCGGCCCCCGTGGGCGTCGAGGCCGGCGTGGGCCTCCTGGTTCAGTTCCTGGTAGCCGCTGCGCTGGCGGATCAGCTCATCCTTGAAGCCGCGGTCGCTGGCCATGGGCAGGATCTGGGCCAGGGTGTTCTTGCCCATCTCGGTGTTCTGCACCACTGCCTCCAGCATATTCAAGTCGTCGTTTTTCTGGTGTTCCATCCAAAAAAGCCTCCCTTCGGTATTAGGGTGTACCAAAGGAAGGCTCTTATTCTTCGCGCAGCTGCGCTGTATGATTCAACAGCGGGTATGATTCAGGCGTCTTTTTCCTCTGCGGCGCAGATGCGGTTGCCGCCCCCCTCCGATGCCGTGCGCAGGCGCTGGCCGCACAGGCGGTACAGCCCGTCCCAGCAGCGGCAGCCCTGGGGCAGCTCCCCGGTGTCCGCCACCCCGATGGACAGGGTGTAGGAGATCCGGTTCATCATGCCGGTCCCGGCCACGCACTCGCAGGGCATCTCGCTGTAATAGCGGGCCATCTCCTCTTTCAGCTCTGCGGCGGACATCTTGTCGCAGGCGATCAGCAAAAGGCCCCCCTGCAGCCGGCAGACGATCCGGCTGCCGGGCTGGTCGTAGTGCTTCTTCCACTGGTTGGCGATGGTGCACACCACCTGGTCCAGGGCGGGCTGGCCATAAGTGTATTGCAGCCGGTCGGCCCCATCCAGGGAGACCAGGGCCGCGGCCACACGGCCGCCCGCCCGCACGTCCGCCTCCAGCTCGGCGCTGAACACCGTCTCGATATACCGCCGGTTGTAAGCGCCGGTCAGGAAGTCATGGTTCATGTCCTCCCGCACCAGCTCCCGCTCCCGCTCGGTCATCCGGTCCTCCGGCAGAGTGTTGCCCGCCAGAGGAGCGCTCATCTGGACGCCGTACCAGACGCCGTCCACCAGGATGCGGCGGCGCAGCACACAGCTCACCTGTCCGCCGCCCTGCTCGTAGCTCACCTGCACGGCATCGTCCTGCCAGTGGTCTGCGCATTCCTGCGGCAGCTCCACCACGCTGACGTCTTCGAATACAGCCTGCAGCGCTTGGGTCAGCGCCTGCAGACCCCGTTCCGTATATCCTTTTTCCATAAGCTGCTCCCCCGCTGTGCGCCGTCCCGCACAAGGGCCGCCAAGCGGCAGCCCTTTGGACGGCTGCAATTCCCTTTTCGGCCCATGCGGCAGGCCGGCGCAGCACCTAGATATCCCCCCAGTGCCCCGGCTTTGCAAAGGCCCGGGCAGGCCATACGCCCGCCCACTTGTCTAAATAACCAGCATATGTAAATTATATCACGAAGCCTGCAATATTTCCAGACAGCCGGGCAACATTTCGCGGCAGCCTGCAAAAGTTTGTCATTCTGCCAAAAGAACATCCTTCACGCGGCAGCAGACCTCGCATTCCTGCCGGATTTCTGCCGCCAGAGCCGGGGTATCAAAGCCCGGTTTGGCCCGCCAGGCCCAGTTGCCGCCCAGGCGGCCGGGGGTGTTCAGGTGCGCTTGTTCCCCCAGGCCCAGCCAATCGTACAGGGGGATGATGGCGCGGCTGGCCGCCGAACCCAAAGCGGCGCGCAGCAGGTACTGCCGGGCCGTGGCGGTCTTGACGGCGGCGGCCTGGGCGGCGGTGGGCTTGATGGCGCTGGTCATGTGCAGGTAGGCGGCGGCGTTCTGCTTTTCGGCCTTGGTGGCCACATGGTCCCACCAGGCGCTGATGGTGGTGTTGTCGTGGGTGCCGGGATAGACCACGCAGTTGCGGATGTGGTTGTGGGGCAGATACTCATTGTCCCCGCCGGTGAACGCGAATTGGAGCACCTTCATGCCGGGGAAGCCGCTGTCGGCCAGCAGCTGCCGGACGCTGTCGTTCAGGTCGCCCAGATCCTCCGCGATGATGGGAAGCCGGCCCAGCGCATTCTCCAGGGCGCGGAACAGCTCCATGCCGGGGCCTTTTTCCCACCGGCCGGTCTTGGCCGTGGCGCTGCCCGCCGGGACCGCCCAGTAGCTGTCAAAGCCGCGGAAGTGGTCGATCCGCACCAGGTCGTAGATGGCGGCGGCGTGGCGCACCCGCTTGATCCACCAGGCAAAGCCGGTGCGGCGGTGGTAGTCCCAGTCGTACAGGGGGTTGCCCCACAGCTGGCCGTCCGCCGCAAAGTAATCCGGGGGGCAGCCCGCCACACGAGCGAAGTTGCCCTCGCCGTCCAGCTCGAACAGGCTGCCGCCCACCCAGGCGTCCACCGAATCCGCCGAGACATAGATGGGCATATCCCCCAGGATCTGGACGCCCTTGCCGTTGGCATAGGCTTTCAGCTTTTTCCACTGCTTGTCAAACTGGTACTGGAGGAACTTCCAAAAGCCGATCTCTTCCTCGTGCTCCCCGACGTACCGGGCCAGGGCCTCCGGGTCCCGCAGGCGGTACTCTTTGGGCCACTGGGTCCAGGGCTTCATCTCGTAGGCCGCTTTCAGGGCCATATAGAGGGCGTAATCATCCAGCCAGCCCTCGCTGGCCAGGGTGAAGGCGTAGTAGTCGTCGGGATAGTACATCCCGCAGCCATAGCGCCCCCGGCAGGATGCCCGCCAAGCGGCGTAGGCGGCCCGCAGCAGGGCATAGCGGCCGTTGTACAGCGCGCCGTAGTCCACCGCCTCGGGGTCCGAGCCAAAGTCTGCCTCGTCCAGCTGGTCCCGGTCCAGCAGCCCCTCCTGGCACAGGGCTTCCAGATCGATGAAATAGGGGTTGCCCGCAAAGGCGGAGCAGCTCTGATAGGGGCTGTCCCCATAGCCGGTGGGGCTGAGGGGCAGGATCTGCCAGATGCTCTGGCCTGCCGCCGCCAGGAAATCCACAAATTTCACTGCCTCCGCACTGAAACAGCCGATCCCATAGGGGCCTGGCAGGCTGGAGACCGGCATCAAAATTCCACTTTCACGCATGATGTTCCGTTCCTCTCTTTTTTCAACGCGCCGCAGCGCTTGCAGGTGCGGCCTGGGGGCGCGCCAAAGCGGCCGCCGGGCCCGGCCGGGGCCCCGGATCGCAGCTTTTCGGGCGCACCCTGCATCTTTTCTTATGATAACACAACTGCTGGCTATTTTCCACAGGCAAAAATCGTGGTATACTGGGTTATATCTGCCCGGCCCGCAGGGCTTTGCAGAGCAGCCGGCCGGCCCGGCCGCGCCACAGATTCAGAGAGGGGATCATTGACCATGCACCGCACCCAAACCTACTATCAGCAGGACGCCTACCGCACCCGGGCGTCCTCCCTCATCCTGGCCGCAGAGCCCCTGCCGGGGGGCGGAGGCCGCATCGCCTTTGAGGGCACCGTCTTTTATCCCGAGGGGGGCGGCCAGCCCGCCGACCGGGGCACCCTGACCCTGCCGGACGGCGCCCGCCTTGCCGTCACCGATGTCCATGAAAAGGACGGGGTGATCTGGCACCGGGTGGACGCTTTGCCCCCCGCCGCCGTCCCCGGGGCCGAGGTGACCCAGCAGATCGACTGGGACTGGCGGTTCGACAAGATGCAGCAGCACACCGGCGAACACATCCTGTCGGGCACCCTGCACCGGCTGTTCGGCGCCGAGAACGTGGGCTTCCACATCGGCAGCGAGGCGGTGCGGATGGACACCAGCGTCCCCATCAGCCCCGAGGGTCTGCTGCAGGCCGAGACCGAAGCCAACCGCTTTGTCTGGCAGGACCTGCCGGTGCAGGTCAGCTATCCCGACCCCCGCCAGCTGGCGCAGATGTCCTACCGCAGCAAAAAGGAGATCCAGGGCCAGGTGCGGATCGTCACCATCCCCGGGGCGGATGTATGCGCCTGCTGCGGCACCCACACCGCCACCACCGGCCAGGTGGGTCTGATCAAGATCGTCTCGGCGGAGCACTACAAGGGCGGCATGCGCCTGGCGGTGCTGTGCGGGGCGCGGGCCCTGGCCGGGATGCAGGCCATGCAGGCCCGTCAGAGCCAGATCGTGGCCGAGCTGAGCGCCAAGCCCGCCGAGACCGCCAACGCGGTGCGCCGGATGCACAAAGAGCTGACCGACCTGCAGTACCTCCACTATGGGGTGTGCAGCCAGCTGTTTGACGCCCTGGCGGAAGCGGCGGACCCCCACGGGGACGCCATCCGTCTGGTGCCCGGCCTGGACCCCGACGGGCTGCACCGGCTGGCTTTGCGGCTGACCCAGGCCACCGACGGCCTGTGCGCCGCCCTGACCCCCACCGAAAAGGGCTGCGGCTACTGCCTGGCCCACCGGGAGGGGGATGTCCGCCCCCTGGTCAAAGCCCTCAACGCCGCCTTTGCGGGCCGGGGCGGGGGCAAGCCCGCCATCTGCCAGGGCAGCTGCGCCGGACAGGCCCAGGATGTGGCCGCCTTCCTGGCGGGCCGCTGAATCTTATTTGCGATACGACAAGGAGAACAAAACACCATGCGCATGCGTTTCAAGCCTTACGCGCGGGCAGAGCTTCTGGCCGCCGATTTCCACATCCACGACCCCTTCCACCTGCAGGGCCAGTGGCACCAGCAGTTTGCCCGGCCCCAGCAGCCTCTGGTCCTGGAGCTGGGCTGCGGCAAGGGAGGGTTCATCTCCCAGCTGGCCGCCGCCCACCCCGAAAACAACTACCTGGGCATCGACATCACCGACAAGGTGCTGATCCTGGCCAAGCGGAAGATCGAGGCCGCCTACGCTGCCGCCGGCCGCCCCATCGACAACGTGCGGATCATGAGCGTGGACATCGAGCGGATCCGCACCATCCTCTCCCCCGAGGACACAGTCAGCCGGATCTATATCAATTTCTGCAACCCCTGGAGCAAAAATGCCTCCTCCAACAAGCACCGGCTGACCCATCCCCGGCAGCTGATCCAATACCGGGACTTTTTGGCCGACGGGGGCGAGATCTATTTCAAGACCGACGACGACGATCTGTTCCGGGACAGCCTGGGCTATTTCCCCGCGGCGGGGTACGAGATCACCTGGCAGACGTACGACCTGCACCAGGACGAGCCCGCCTGGAACATCCGCACCGAACACGAGGGGATGTTCACCGAAATGGGCATCAAGATCAAGGCCCTCATCGCCCGCAAGCTGCCCGGCCCGGACAGCGTCACCTGGGTGGAGCCCAAGCGCCGGGCCGCCCCCGAAGGACCCACCCCCGCCGGCGCGGACTGATCCGCCGCACCACACATCCTGACTCGGGAGGCACGCCATGCCCTTCACCTTTTATCAGATCGCAGCCTATTTTCTGATCTACTCCTGCCTGGGGTGGTGCGTCGAGGTGGCCTATGCCGCCGTCACCACCGGCAAACTGGTCAACCGCGGATTTTTGAACGGGCCCGTCTGCCCCATCTACGGCTTCGGGATGCTGGCCCTCCTGTTTTTGCTGCGTCCGGTCCTGGACAACAACCTGCTTCTGTTTGCCGGCGGGATGCTCATCCCCAGCCTCATCGAGCTGGCGGGAGGCTGGGTGCTCTACCGCCTGTACCACACCCGCTGGTGGGACTACACCGACCGGCCCTTCAACCTCGGGGGCTACATCTGCCTGGAGTTCTCCCTGTACTGGGGGCTGGGGGCGGTGTTTGTGATGAAGCTGGTTCACCCCACGGTGGCCGCCCTGGTGGACTTTGTGCCCGTCACCCTGGGGTGGGTCCTCATCGGCGCGCTGTACCTGGTGTACGCCGCGGATCTGGTGGCCACCACCATCGCCGCAGCCGGCCTGGCCGCCGAACTGGAGGCCCTGGAAAAGATCGCCGACGGCATCCACGCCGTCAGCGACGCCATGACCGGGCTGATCGGTTCCACCGCCATGGACGCCGACCAGAAGCTGGACGAGAGCCGGCTGCAGCTCAAGCTGGCGGGGGCCGAACTGCGCACCGCCGGGGCCAGGCTGTCGGTCCATGAGATGCGCCAGATGACCCGGGCCGCCCGCGCCAAGGCGGAGGAGGCCATCCAGGCCGCCCGGATGGCCCTGCCCAGCGGCGCCGAACAGCAGCAGCGGCTGGCCCGCCTGGCGGCCGAGCTGGAGGCCCGCGCGGAGGAGATGCAGGCCCAGCTCCAGGCGCAGCTGCAGCGCCGCGGCCCCTTCAGCCCGGGCCGCCTGCTGAACGCCTTCCCGCGGCTGCGCCATGGCAGCCGCCGCCTCTCGCTGGACGCTCTGCGCCGCCAGCTCCAGGGCGGGCGCGGCCCCGGCAGCCGGGAGGACAGGGATAAATGACAAAAACACCGGGCCGCCGGGGGATGACGCCCCGCAGCAGCCCGGTGTTTGTATATGTTTGGGATGGTCCCCGCCTCAGGCGAACTGGGAGGGATACAGCACGAAGTTGACTTCCTGGCCGGCCAGACGGTAGACCAGACGGAAGGTCTGGAGGTTCTCGGTGATCTGACCGATGCAGTCGAGGTAGGATGCGCCCTCGGGGATGTCGGCCCAGGTCTGGGCCTCCCGGGGCTCGCCGGCGGTGCCGGTGTAGCAGACTACGCCGAAGTTGCCCCGGCCGTTGAGGTACAGGCCGTTGTTGTAGGCCCACAGCACGGCCGGCGCGTCCACCATCTTGTTGGCGTTGGGATAGGTGGTCCGCACGTCGGCATCCTCCTCCGACTCATAGAAGTGGTCGCGGATCACCTCGTCGGTGTAGTTCCGCTCGAACCAGTCGATGCTGTACCGCTTGTTGTACAGCTCGATCTCCTCGCCGGTGTTGTTGTTCACCTCGATGTGCAGATAGACATACCGCTGGTTGTCGTCGATCTTGAGCTGGAAATTCTCCGCCAGGTCCTCGTTGCGGCCCGCGGTGATCTCCCGCGCCTGGGTGATGGCCATGGTGAACGTGCCGCCCTTCTTGTCGGTCCAGGATGCCACTTCGTTCAGGCCATATTCGGTATCAAAGCGGGTGCATCCGCCCAAAAGGCTGCTGGACGCCAGGGCCAGGGCGCCTATGCCGGCGCACCTCATAAAGTTTCTGCGGGAGATCTTGCAAGACATAGGGATGTCCTCCTTCACATTTGATACGCCGCCCCGGCCCCAAAGACGGCTGCGGCAGCATTTTGATCCTGGTTTGATTCTATCACAGGGGGCGGGATGTGTCAATCAAGGCCCAGGATTTTTCATACGTTACGTCCTTTTTTAGACGCCGGGCGATGGGGCGTTTTTCTGCCCTTATCCCCTTGCGGCGCCGGCCGCACCCAGCTGTGCGCCCTGGGCCTGGACTGCCCCTACTACGCAGACCCGGACCAGCCGTGACCGCATCCGCCGCCCGCCCAAAGGGCGGCGGCCTTTTTGGGAGGTCCATTGACTTTCCGGCCCAAAACCGGTACACTGAGAGATGTATGCAAAAGTTTCAGCTGCGGCCCGCCGTCCGGCCGGACTGCAGGGAGAAAACGGAGGTTCATCCTGATGAAGATCGCGCTTATCAACGAAAACAGCCAGGCCGCCAAGAACGGCATCATCCTGGCCGCCCTCAAGAAGGCGGTGGAGCCCATGGGCCACGAAGTGGTCAACTACGGCATGTACGCCGCCGATGACGCCGCCCAGCTGACCTATGTCCAGAACGGCATCCTGGCCGCCATCCTGCTCAACAGCGGCGCCGCCGATTATGTGGTCACCGGCTGCGGCACCGGCGAGGGCGCCATGCTGGCTCTGAACAGCTTCCCCGGGGTGCTGTGCGGCCATGTGGAGGACCCTGTGGACGCCTACACCTTCGCCCACGTCAACGACGGCAACGCCGTGGCCCTGCCCTTTGCCAAAGGCTTTGGCTGGGGCGGTGAGCTCAACCTGGAGTATATCTTCGAGAAGCTGTTCGGCTTTGGCCACGGCCAGGGCTACCCCAAAGAGCGCCGGGAGCCCGAGCAGCGGAACAAGAAGATCCTGGACGGGGTGCGGGCCCAGACCTTCCGTCCCCTCATCGACTGCCTGAAGAGCCTCGATCAGGATCTGGTCAAGGGTGCCGTGGCCGGCGAGCAGTTCAGCCAGCTGTTCTTCCCCGCCTGCAAGGACCAGGCCCTGGCCGACTACGTCAAGACCCTGCTGGACTAACCCCTTTTGAAAGGAGCCGCCCCCATGCTGCACCTGCTGGAGCAAATGGATATCGGGATGGATACCGCCCTGGCGGTGGCCGTCCCCCTCATCTCGGGCATTGCCGAGCTGATCGGCCTGCTGATCATCGTGGTCAGCCTGCTGCGCACCACCTACCACTACATGCGGGTGGTGCTGTTCCATGATGACTACGACTACCACCTCGAGATGAGCACCGGCCTGATCACCGCCCTGGAATTCCTGATGGCGGCCGAGGTGTCCAAGACCATCCTGCTGCCCAGCCTGGATGCGGTGCTTTTGCTGGTGGCCACCTTCGGTTCCCGCGCCCTGATGAGCATTTTGCTGCGGGTGGAAATGCGGTCGGAACGGGCCGAACGGGCCGAGGCCAAGCGGGACGAGCACCGGGCCGAACAGCGCGCCGTGCGCCAGTCCCGCGCCTTTGTGTGGCCCTGGCAGGACCGGGACGGCGGCCAGGACCAGGACCCCGGCAGCCGCGGGGAGTGATTTTGGCATTTTGACGAGCCAGCAGCGGTCTTTTTTGGAAGCGCTGTGGAATCAGACAAAATCTGCCGTCTCTCCTTGACATTTCCTACAAAGCGGGCTATACTGGCATCGCGGAAAGCAAAGGCGCTTACAGACAAGGTCTGTGAGCGCCTTTTTGCTTTCCGCTGCCCATACGCCCCCGTTGGGAGAGGATAGAGGGCTCTCTCAGCGGCAGGCCGCCCTGCCACACAGGCGCGGCGCGCAGGGCATTCTCCTTCTTCTTTTTCTTTCCTTTTACCAGATGCACAAAGCAAAGCAGCCCCTGTCCCCCCGCCTTCTTCGGCCTGACAGGGGCTGTTTTGTGTCTCGGCCAAGGCTGCCGCTTGCATTTTTGCCGCAGGTGTGCTACAATCACCACAGGCTGTATCTGAAAACGCCCCTGCCCCGCCCCGTTCTGCCGGGGAAGCGGTGCATCTGCACCTTCCCGGCGTTCGTCCGGCCTTGCGGGCGGCTTCTCCGATACATCCCAGTTTCATCCTGTCAAAGCGCGAGGGGGCGCAGCCCCCTTGGATGCGGACCATCAGGAGCGGATCCTGGACACAGCAGAGAGGGCTGCCGCCGCAGGCGCGGCGTGCTGCAAGCAGCCCGGCGTCCGGCCGCCCCTTACCACCGCGGAGCGCAGAGGCGAACCTCTGCCGGGCGTGCCCGTTACAGCACAGCGAGAGGCGCGGCCCCAGGGCTGCGCAATTCGGGTGGAACCGTGGAGCGGTCCGGCCAAATGTGGATACCGGCGCTTCATCCCGTGTAGGCTGTTTGCGGGATGAAGCGTCTTTTTGTTTACTTTTGAACCCGAGAAGAAAGGAAAACCGCCATGAAGATCATCTACAAAGACGGCACCGTTGCCGAGTGCCCCCAGGACCAGGAGCTGCACGTCCTGCGTCACACCGCCGCCCACATCATGGCCCAGGCCATCAAGCGCCTCTATCCCGAGGCTGACTTTGGCTACGGCCCCGCCACCGACAACGGCTTCTACTACGATGTAGACCTGGGCGACAAAAAGCTCTCCGACGAGGACCTGGCCGCCATCGAGAAGGAGATGCGCAAGATCACCAAGGAGAATCTGGCCATCAAGCCCTTCATCCTGCCCCGCCCCCAGGCCATCCAGCTGATGGAGGAGCGCAAGGAGAAGTTCAAGGTGGAGCACATCGGCGACCTGCCCGAGGACGCCGAGATCAGCTTCTTCCAGCAGGGCGAGTACGTTGATATGTGCATCGGACCCCACCTGACCTACACCAAGGGCCTGAAAGCCTTCAAGATCACCCAGCAGTCGGGCGCCTACTGGAAGGGCGACAAGGAAAACCAGATGCTGACCCGCATCAACGGCGTGGCCTTCCGCACCCAGGAAGAGCTGGATGCCTGGGAGAAGCAGCAGGAGGAGGCCCGCGCCCGGGATCACCGCAAGATCGGCAAGGAAATGCAGCTGTTCATGACCGACGACCTGGTGGGCCGCGGCCTGCCCATGTTCCTGCCCAACGGCTATGTGGTCTGGCAGGAGCTGGAAAACTATATCAAGGCCAAAGAGCGCGCCCGCGGCTACCAGCACGTCATGACCCCCTGCGTGGGCACCGTCAACCTCTACAAGACCTCCGGCCACTGGGACCACTACCGGGAGAATATGTTCCCCGCCATGGAGATGGAGGGCGAGAGCTATGTGCTGCGCCCCATGAACTGCCCCCACCACATGATGATCTACGCCAACCGTCCCCACTCCTACCGGCAGCTGCCCATCCGCATCGGCGAGATCGCCCATGACTTCCGCTACGAGGCCAGCGGCACCCTGAAGGGCATCGAGCGCGGCCGCCACTTCTGCCAGAACGACGCCCATCTGTTCGTCACCCCCAGCCAGATCAAGAGCGAGGTGGCCAACGTCTGCGACCTGATCTTTGAGGTGTACCGGGACTTCGGCATCACCGACTATCGCTGCGTGCTCAGCCTGCGGGACCCCAACGACAAGAAGAAATACCACGACGACGACGCCATGTGGGACCACGCCGAGACCGCCCTGCGGGAGGTGCTGACCGAACTGGGCATCGACTTCACCGAGGAGATCGGCGAGGCCGCCTTCTATGGCCCCAAGCTGGACGTCAACGTCAAGCCCGCCGTGGGCGCCGAGTACACTCTGTCCACCTGCCAGCTGGACTTCTGCCTGCCCGCCAAGTTCCACCTGACCTATGTGGACACCGACGGCACCGAAAAGACCCCCGTGGTGCTGCACCGCGCCATCCTGGGCTCCATCGACCGCTTCATGGCCTACCTGATCGAGGAGACCAAGGGCCGCTTCCCCACCTGGCTGGCCCCCACCCAGGTCAAGGTGCTGCCTGTGTCCGAAAAGACCCTCGACTACGCCAGCGAAGTGACCGACAAGCTGGCCTCTGCCGGCATCCGCGTGGTGCTGGACAGCGACAACGAGAAGATCGGCTACAAGATCCGCCAGGCCCAGCAGGTGGACCGTGTGCCCTATATGCTGGTGCTGGGCGCCAAGGAGGCCGAGGCCGGCAACATCTCGGTCCGCGACCGCAAGGGCGACACCACCGTGATGGAGCTGGACGCCTTCATCCGGCAGGTCTGCGATGAAATCGCCAACCGCACCCACGCCTGATCCCGCCCCACCCATCCGACAACACAACGCCCCGCCGTGCTGTTCCCACAAGACGCACGGCGGGGCGTTTTTCTCGTTTCGGCTCACAGGTCGATCCGCTGGTCCTGGTACAAGGGGTTCGCCAGCAGTTCGGGCGCAGGGCCTGTAAAGGCCGCGGCGGCCCTCTCGTCCCCTTGCAGCTGCCACATGAACCAGGCGGTCACATAGCCGTCGGCGCTGTACAGCATCTCCCCGTGGCCTTCCGCCTTCCGGCGTGCCAGGACCTTGGGGGCGTCGATCCGGTCGTACAGCTGCTGCAGGCCCTCCATCTGGATCACGTCCTTGCTCGCCGACGCCAGGATCAGGACCGGCACCCGGATGCCGGCGGGGTCATAGGGCATTTTGAGGGCCCGGGCTACCTCCACGTCGATGGGCGACAGGCTGACGGCGCATTGGTACAGCTCTTTATGGGGCGTGGCCCCAATGGCGTTGAACACCCCTACGCCCCCCTGTGAGTGGCCGCAGGCCCCCACCCGGTCCAGGTCTGCCTTGTCATAAAAGACGCTGTCGGGGTCTGCGTTCTTTTCCAGCAGCCATGTCAGAGCGGCTTCCGCCGAGTCCCCCGCATAGGTGCCGGGGTCATCGCTACCCAGCACGATGAACCCCCAGGAGGCCAAATGTTCAAACAGACTGGGGTATTTGGAGGCTCCCACCCCCGTGCCGTTGACCATCACCACCACCGGGTAGCGGGACTGGCTCTGGGGCAGCTCGGCAGGGTAATACATCACCAGGTCGCCCCACTCCTCCTGGGGAGCGGCAGCGGTGGTACAGGCCACCTCATAGCTGCCCATGGCCAGATATGCAGCTTCCACCGGGCCGCCGGTGGCTACCGATCCGGTATAGTCCTCCGGCACCGAGGGAGCCGCCGCCCAGCCGGCCAGGATCCCCCGGACGGCCGCCAGCATCAGCAGGACCAGCCCGGCCCTTTTCAGCAATTCCTTCATGTTGCACTCCTTTCCGCTCTGTTTCTGTACATTCAGAGTACCATATGCCGCCGCAGGATGCAAGAGGCGCAGAGAAAGGCAAAAAGAAAAAGCGATGGACCAAAGTCCATCGCTTTATGGCGCCTCTTGCCTGACTCGAACAGGCGACACCCTGATTAACAGTCAGGTGCTCTAACCGACTGAGCTAAAGAGGCATCTATAAAACGGCGCAAACCGTTTTATACGTGGTGACCCGTACCGGAATCGAACCGATGTTAAAGGCGTGAGAGGCCTCTGTCTTAACCGCTTGACCAACGGGCCTTATTCAGCTGGCGGGAGGCGACTCCCGACTTGGTTATTATAGCGCAGCCGGGGCTTGTTGTCAAGGGTCAATTTTTGATTTTTGTTGTATACAAACTCCTTGCACCGCCCCATCCCCCGGCGTATAATAAAGGCGGGTTCCAGGGCCGCGATCCCGGCCCGCCCAAAACCGAGGGATGTGAGGAAAATCTATGTTTCAGGGAAATCTTGTCTCTATTACAGCGCAGCAGGTGCTGGTCATGTTCCTGCTGATCCTGGTGGGCTACCTGGCCGTCCGGTTCCATATCCTGGATGCCGGGGCACGCCGCAGCTTTTCCAGCCTGCTCGTGAACATCGTGGTGCCCGCCATGATCGTCAACTCCTACATGACCGCCTTTGACCCCGAGATCCTGGCCAACCTGGTGCGCACCGCCCTGGTCAGCCTGGGGGTGCTTGTGGCCGGGCTGGCCGTGGCGCTGGCGTTCACCTGCCGGATGCGCCATCCGGACCGGCCCCTGATCCGTTTTGCCATCACCTTTTCCAACGCGGCCTATATGGGGTTCCCCCTCATCGAGGCCCTGTTCGGGGCCGAGGGTCTCCTGTACGCCAGCATTTTCAACACCTTTTTCAATATTCTGATCTGGACGGCAGGCATGGCCATCCTGGACCCCAAGGCGAGCCAGGGCAACCCCCTGCTGGAACTGGCCAAAAAGCCGGCCCTTCTGGCGGTGGCAGTCGGCCTGGCGCTCTATCTGGGTCAGATCCCGGTCCCCGCCCTGATCGCCCAGCCCATCAGCCTGCTGGGGGCCATGAATACCCCCCTGTCCATGCTGATCACCGGCGCCATCATCGCCACCAGCGACCTGCGCGCGGTCATACGCAGCGGCAGGCTGTGGCTGATCCTCGTTCTGCGGATGGCGGTCATCCCCGCCGTGTCCTTTTTGCTCTGCATGGCCACCGGCACCGGCGGGATGGTGGGCGCGGTGGTGATCCTGCTGGAGGCCTGCCCCTGCGCTGCCATCACATCGGTGTTTGCGGTGCAGTTCCGCTACGACGAGCAGCTGGGCGCCGGCGCGGTGGTCGCGTCCACCCTGCTGTCCATCTTCACCCTGCCCTTGTGCGCCCTGCTGGTCCAGATGATGGGGTGAGGGCTTTTCAGGGATTCCGGGCGCGCATGGCCATTTGGGTCATCAGCCGCCCGATGTACAAGGGATGCCGGTAAGAAAAGGCCATCTGCACTGCCTGCAGAGGCGAGTGGCAGATCACAAACCTCCTGGACCAAAAGTGCTTCGCCAGCCCATAGCCCACCTTTTTGGGGTCCGCTTTGAACTCTTTGGGGATGGGCAGACCGCTTGCCGAGGCGGTGTCGGTCAGAGGCGGATGAAACAGATGGAACGAGATGCCGTCGGCGGCATTTTCAATGTCCAGGCATTTGGCCAGGGACTCGATGGCGCCCTTGCTGGACGCCGGCGGCCAAAAAGCAAACAAAAAATCCCGTGCGCATACAGCACACGGGATGAGGTCTGGTGCACCTCCAGGGACTCGAACCCTGGGCCCACTGATTAAGAGGAAGCAAGAGGCATTTTTCGTCCAGATTGATTTTTATGAAGATCCGATATTTTTAACTTGTTATCGCAATTTTTCTAGATATTCTTCTTTGCACCCTCTGCATTGTTTGCACCCATTTGCATCCATTGTCCAGCTTTTCAATGTGCAAAATATGTGCAGAAATGTGCAGGGAGCTTTAAAGCTGGGAAAAGTCTGGATTCCTCCTCTTTTGTAGATCATCACTTTCTTGCGTGCTTAATCGTCAAAAGTTCAATCCAATTCACGCTTTAATAATTCAAAATTAACTCCGGTTCTTCGGCAGGGTTTGAGACAAGGAAAATGGCCGTCCGCTACGCTCGATGCGTGATGGACGGCCGTTATTTTTAACCAAATTCAATGGTACTTTGTCCAGAAGAAACCAGTAACAATCAAACCGCCATATTTTCCCGGCAAATGATGTTTACCCATTGCTTTCAGCGCACTTTACAAGTATAAATCGCATCTTCTATCGAGAACGAAACCCACATTGGATCAGAACTTTCACCGCTTTCCTCTGGCATTTCAAACAGCCAGTGCATATATGCTCTTTCCTGCGGCTCAAGATAATCATAAGTTAGATCAAAACTGGTTCTCTCCGTATTCTCTACAACGTCAAAACAGCTATATTGATCACTGTTTTGATACCAAAGCTTTAGATTCATAATATCATCCATTTCAAATGTCTTGTTCGAACTATTATGGATCATAAAGCAGATATCAAAAAAGAGCATGCCGTCTTCAGCTGGGTAATACCTATCACTTTGTTCCGCATGATAAGGGTAAATTTCTTTTGCCCAATCTATATGTTCTACACAAAACTCCAGATCTTCTTTTGTCACGGTCTCCCCCAAGGTGTATTCTGTTGCAGAGACTCCTCCCATCGAATAAGTCCCGAACGGGGCTACATTTTTATCTTCCGATATTCCGATTGTTTCCCCATTTTCATCCTGCAGAGCAATGGTGTATTCCTCGGAATCAATGGTCAGGTCCACCTCTTTGAGATTGTGGGAGAACAGCCATTGATCTGAGAAAATAAACATATAGTGAATATAAGTTGTGCTCAAAGCAGGCATCACATCGTCTCGCACAATGCTCAGACTACCGCGGTTATGTTCTTCTACAGCAATGCTGCCATCCACTTCCTTAGAACCATCTGAGCATACCAAAACTCCTGAAATCAACTCATTGATTACCTTTTCAGCCGAGGTTTTGTTCCGATACTCTATGCACAGTTCCAGTACGTATTGATCATCACCAATCCCTTTTATGCTCGACCCGCTGCGCATGGGCGCCGTAGCTTCCCTGGCCAAATTGATATACTGAATGACAAACTCTGCCGTATCGCCGGACACCCGTTCACCAAGCGCAAGCGGTGTCGGCGGATTCAGATGGAAGGTGCCTTCTTCATTGATAGAAATTGTTGTTGATGAAGCGTCCGCAGTGATGGAACTTGACACTGCTGGTGTCGACATAACCTGGTCTTCTTTGATTTGCGGCGTGCTTCCGCAAGCCGTCAAAAAGCAAGCACAGCAAAGGGCGGCCAGCCAGTTCTGTTTTTTCATCTATCTTACCTCCTTATTTTTCGCTTGCACTTATGCAAATGCATACGCATCCATCAGCAATACCTTTGTCAAATGATGACCTGTTGTTGCAAACATAACGCTGCCCATAACCGTTATTTTTTGATCGAGGTATCTTTGTTCATCTTCCTGATTTTCAAAGCCAATTTGCATTTCCGAAATGACCTCTGTTTCTCCATTATATCCCAAGTAATCCGAATAAAGAGATTTTACAACGGGCTGATCCAGCTGCAGGATATAGACGGTTCCCTTATTCTTGGAGTTGATCTCATAATCTCTCTTTACCAAGGTTCCCGAAACCGACATGGTGTTTCCTTCATACAGAGGTCCTGTACTCTCTATGGATTCCGAGGTCTCAATTGGATCTGAAAAGTTCTCCAATAAGGTATTTCCTCGCAAAAGCTGCGCATTAAAATCATAGCTGGAGTTCGACCATAATACATCTTGTGCTACAAAGCACACCTGTTTATTTGTGAAGCAAAATAAGATGGTGTTTTCCGTATCATCTGGCAGAACAGATTTGTTCTTGAAATTGCCATCCGAGGCACGCGCTTCATTTTGGACTTCCTCGTTGATTGCAATACCGTAATCCTGAAAGAATGCCGTTATAGCTTCTCCAAAATGATCGTACGGCGCCGTCACATCATAACATTCGCTGTAATACAAATCGGAAGACACGCAAACTCCGTTTTCAAACTTGTACCCGGTGTACATAAAGTCTATGCTTCCGCCTCCCGTCTGGGTATAGGAGCAAACATACTGAAGCGAATGATCCTGATACTGCATCACCCAGCAGGAACGTTCCATGCCATCCGCAAAACTTCTTGCAACGGAATAGTCTTCACAGAAGAAATAATACCTGTCATCTTTTTGAACCAGCGTAACAGCCGCTATTTGGTCCACCCCAAGATTAGGCGTCAATACAATATTTTTTGAACTTTGCTCACCGGTATCCATCTGAATATATGCCCCAAGTACCGCAGTGGCACTTTGCTTTACCTGGTTTTCTTCCACTTCATATATGTTCAGAACAATGGAATATCCGCCTTCTTCAGACGTTTCATCCGGAACCGAGATGCACACCGCCATTTCGCAAATGTCATCCAGATCAAAATCCTGTATTTCGACTCCAAGAACGCCCCTTGGATTGAACCACTCATCGGAAAACGATTGCATGGAACCCTGCTGGTTTGGATCAAAGCTGCCATATTGGCTGACCAGCTTCACCAAAGCGTCTTCAAACAGGTCGTATTCATTGTTTCCGGCTGCTGCATTGTTGATTTTTCCCAAAACAGTTGCAAGGTTCCCGGACAGATTGTCTGTGGTCGTTGTTTGATCAGCCGAGTCTAAGCCGGCCGCAGCCGTGGAGGATTCTGTTTTACAGACATACACTCCCACCAACACCACCAAAGCGATGACTACCACCGTAAAAACAAGTGCAACCACAATTGGAATGCTCAGCCTATGCTTCGACGACTGTTTCATAAAGTCCTCCTAAAAAAGCCCTATCTGCCGACTTTTCTTTTTTCAGCAGATAGGGCTTTATCCTCACAATCCCAAAATCCGAGTTCATAGAATCCTGCCCTTCGCGGATATCTTCTGCCGGAAGGCATCAGGCCATGAAAAGTACTTTTTAAGAAATGCAATAGAAAAACTGGAAGAATCGTACCGTATTGTATTTAGCCTAAATATCCCCTTACAGTCCAAATACCGCAAACAGCTGGCCCAAACCATAGAGGAAATCGCCAATCTCAGTGCTGAAGGACCAGCCATGGGAATCAGAGTAGGTATAGCCGTCAGAATAAGTATAGACACCGCCCTGGTAAGAAACAACTTCACCATGTGCCTGCTGCAGACCAACAGCTTCACTGCTCCAGGTTTCATATCTCGTGGAACTAAACATTCTTCCAAGCGCATACAAAACGCTTGAAACAATGCCGCCGCCTTCTACCATCCGCATATTCTCTTCGTCCAGAATAGTGCAATGTGCAGGCAAATTGAGATTACCATATTTCATAGAACAACACTCCCCTTGAATTACGACTTCTTCCAGTTTTTCTATTGCATTTCTGTGCCATTCCGTTATTCTTTGATTCTTGTCAGCGCCACCGATGTATTGTCATGGGGTCCATCCGTCCACAAAGCATACCTTACCAGTTTATCTGCAATCTCCTGCAGATTCTCATTGTCTTCACCCAAAATGCTGCAAATTTCTTCCTGGGGCAAAGCGCGATACAAACCATCTGTACACTGCAAAATGATATCCCTGGGATACAGCTGAACAGCCTTTCGGCTGCCGCCTATTTGGGACAGTGACGGCATTCCCAGATATCCTGTCAGCGCCGCACGTTTCGGATGCTGCATCGCTTCTATTTCGGTGATTTGTCCGTCCTTCACCATTTTATCCAGTTGAACACCCAGGGTGTTATCTTCGTTCAACTGCTCCATTGTTCCGTTCCGCCACAAATAAATCCGGCTGTCCCCCAAACTGCACCAAAACAGTTTATGGTCTTCTGCCACAATCGCTGTCAGGGTTGTTCCTGCTTCAATGGGATGATTTTGATCATCCCGAAGGCCTTTGACTTGCTCGTTCAGGCTGACTGAGGCCCGCGCCATAGTCAGAGGGACATTATCTTCTCTGGACAAGAGGGCCTGCAGCATTCCCTCTGCCGAGATGGTGCTGGCCATCTCGCCGCCGGACAATCCGCCCATCCCATCACACACCACGCAGACGGCCCCCTGGTCGTTTACCTGAAACCGGATGGTATCTTGCTGTTTGTTTCTAGTTCCAATGGATTGGCAAACGGCTACTTCCAACGTCTGGTTTTCTTGACTTGTTAGAAGATTCTGGTCCTTACAGTTCTCATATTCTGAATCCAACGGCAAAATCAGGGTCTGTGTAATATCATCCAATGCCATGCCAGACTTTGCTCGTTTGCTACTGGAGACTGCTTTTTCCTGCTTGTTTTTCAAATGTTTCAGGAACGATATCATTTTTCAATCACCACCCTGAATTTATATACCGGCGATACAACATAGAAGCAGTCCTTATCTTTCAAAGCATAGAGACGCTCTTTTTCCATGGGCGTACCATCCGACAAAAATGTTCCAAATTTAGATACATCTTTCAGAACAAAGTCTTGACGCTTTTCATTGTAATAAAGTTCACAGTGTGTCCTGCTGATGCGATTATTGGCGGGCATCATGACATTGCTGGATGCCAAGCGCCCAATGGTAAGCATTCGATTTGGTTCGATCAGCCAGCGGCGCTTTACAGAATCTGCATCCGAGCTGCCATTCTGGATGGTCAACTCAAGCCAAGCCATCTTTCCCTTTTTCTTATGCCTGAACAGTCCTCCCCGAGCCCGCGGTTCAGCCACAGCCTGCGGCATAATCATACACACTTGGTCAGCCTTTTCAGGTTCCGGGTTGTCAGATTTGGGATTTAGATCCGTTTTATTGCTGTAGCAGGACACCAGTGCAGCCAAATCAATGTCATAATCCTGGGGCTGTACCGCCTTCTGCAAATCCGACATAAAAGCAGTCAGGCTTTTATACCGATCATGGTAATCAAAGGCCAGCGCACAATCCATGATATTAGATAAACGCCGGGAGACAAAGGGCGACAGCTCAGACATCGGAACATACTTTGCGCCCTTGGCCCGTTTCAGTGCATCTACAACATACTGCCCGGTCACAATAAAATAGAAGGTTGCTGCCAATGCATACAGGTCAGTCCACGGTCCTTGGCACAGTTTCATGCTGTATTGTTCATAGGGAGCATAATTGGGTTTCAAATAGATTTTATAGCCTTCTGTCTTTTCTCCCTGTCGGAAGGAACGGGCTGCCCCAAAGTCAATTAGCTTGATATCCCCATTTTTTGTGATGATCATGTTTTCCGGGCTGATATCCCCATGGATCAAGCCGAAGCGGTGTACTTCCACCAGGGCACTGCCGATCAGGAACAGCATCTGTACAGACATTTTAAAATTCTGTTCTGGTGTATGCTCCTTTTGAAAAGTTCGCAGATTACATCCTTCCAGAAGCTCCATCACAAAATAGGCGGTTCCATTTTCTTCAAAGTAGTCCCATATATCAACCACGGAAACATTCCCGCGCAACTCCTGCAGCGCTTTTGCCTCTTCCAAAAAGCGGTGCTTTCCCTGATCAAACTCCTTTTGGTGATTCTCATCCATCAGGCAAAGACTCCCGTCTTCTTTTCTTCCTGCCAGCAGACCGGACGGATAATATTCCTTGACACAGCAAAGCATGCCGTTCTGGAGATTTTTGGCGCGGTATGTGATACCAAATCCGCCTTGTCCCAGATCATTTCCCAGCAAATATTTCCCGCGCAGGATGGTAAACGCCTCCAACACGTCTTCTTTATGCACGGCGTCAGATTCCCTGTATCCGCAGGCTGTACAGATTCCTTGTTTCAATGTTTCCCGAAAACAGGCAGGGCATAAACTTTTCACACTACTCTGCATCATTGCACGCCATCCTATGGTTTGGATTGTTATTCTACGTTATGCCTTAAATTCCAGGACCTCATTTCCCAGAGTAACATATACGCCATTGGAAAGGACAACCGGCACGCCTGGTTTCAATTGTTGTTCATTCAGGAACGTGCCGTTTTTGGAGCCCATATCTTCCAGCATACACTTGCTGTTTCTGCAGACAATCTTTGCATGCATACGGCTTATAACAGGGTTTGCAATGATGATGTCGGCCTGAGATCCTTTTCCTAAAATCACCTGGCTGTTATTCCGGATGGAAAAGGTTTTACCTGTATTCAACTGAACCAGTACAGCCGCAGCTGCCTCGGGAACTGCCGCAGTCGGTTCATCTTCATCCACCAGCCCAGTCTCCAGATCACGGCCTTCCGTTTCGCCATTGCTCCAGTTGTATTCGTCATTGTCCATTTCCATATCCTGGAGGGAGTAATGCAAAACAAGCCCTACAATCTGCAAAATAGCTGCGGCTGCAAGCGTGACGATCAGTGCAATATGGATGGGATACGAAACCGTCAGGGCCAGATCGGGATCCTCTGTACTCCAAATTGCGGCAAACACCATTCTGAATCGTAGCAAATAGATCAAGATAATCTCTGCTACTGCCCCCACCGTCATAAGGAAGCTCAGAAGATTCATGGTACATACAGAAAAAATAATATTGCAGGCAATGAACAAGATCAGCAGCACAAACAGCGCGATTCCTGCCCAATTTTCGGAGGACGGCTCCGTTCCTTCGTTGTGAATGGTTTCGTATGCATGAACGACCCCATCGTATTTGATTAAATATGACAAAATGCTGGTGTTTTGCCCGGCTAAAAGCGGCGCAATCGCTTCGGTTCCTTCCGGCAGGCTGTCCGAAACCTCGCTGATCATCTGCTCATAGGCACTGTCGTCAGCCAGCAACGGATCAAGCAAATCGCTCAACTGCGACTTCATGGAAAAGCCCGGAACGACCATTGCAATGACCAGAGCCATGGCAGCCAGCCATGACAGAACTGCTCCCCATCTGCGCCCTTTAGACGCGTTGGAAAAGAAAACCGCAAATTTTTGTTTATTTTCCATCTTTAAATCCTCCCGAGAATTTTTTCGGCGTGCCACCTTTATAAATCCGTGCTAGAATGTTCCATCAAAATATCTTTGGTGATCACATGACGCTGCAGGTTCTCAGCCTCCATTGAGCGGAAAATCCCTCTTTGAAACAGCACACCGGGAGTCCGTTCCAATATCAGAATACTGCTGATATTGTCTTTTTCTCCCCGCTTTTTGCACAAGTCTGTGATGTGATCCAGGATGCCCTGCATTTTTTTTGCTCGCAGGCCAGACCTCAGCCCCAAACGGCTCATTTCTTCTTCCGTTGTTCTTCTCCTGAATCCATCACAGCAGAGCAGAAACATTTGACCTTTTTGTATGTCTCCTGTCAAAAAATCCGGAACAACTTTTTTCCCTGCACCCACGCATTGCCAAAGCAGGCTTTGGCGAACATCTCTCCTCGCCTGATCCGCCGTCAATCTTCCTGCCATGATTTCCTGCTGTACAACGGTATGGTCCACAGTGAGCTGCTGTATCTTTTGATCCACCAGGTAGGTGCGGCAATCTCCCACATGACAGATATAATACCGCCCACGCATCAGCAACAATGCTTCTACTGTCGTCCCCAGACGGCACCCTTCACGCTCTGCAACCTGCTTCATATTTTTATGAAGCATTTGAATCAGCTGGTCCCAGTCATTAAAAACGACCTGCTCCGGCTCGGACTGCTGCCCAAGCATCTCTGTCCGTTCGTAGAACCACTGGCGGAATGCTTTTGCAACCACTGCACTCGCCCATTCTCCCCGTGCAAGGCCTCCTACGCCATCACAGATCACCGCAAGAACTACGTCGTCGTCAACGTCCTGCCGGGCATGCAGCAGAAGCAATGCATCCTGATTCTTTTGCTTTTTGATTCCAATGTCTGAATTGCATACTGAAACAAAACGCATGGAATTCTGCCGTCACCACCCTTCTGTGTCACCCCCGTCAATGGTACTCTTTGTCGATCCGGCGGAGCACATTTTTTTTCTGGCTGTAAAGAAGACATTCTCCAATCAGAGCCGTCAGGGCTCCTGTCACAATCAAAACAATGCCAATTGTCAGAATCATCTGTCCTGTAGACATCTGCATCCTCTTTTCTCTACTGGGTTACACCCACTTGGAAGCGATCTGATCCAGTTCATCCATTTCCGGGTCGCTGGTTCCCTGGGTCTGTGCGATTTCATAGAGCTGCTTTGCCTGGAGCCAGTAGTCTTTTGCCTCCGAGAAATCATAGGTTCCTGCCTGGTTCTGTTCGGCATCAGCCACAAAGGCAAGCCATTTATACACCCGATAATCATCGGGATATTCCTCCTGCAGAGAAAGAAGAGTCTGCTCTGCACCGGCAAAATCTTCCAGTCGATACTGCACAATGGCGGTACTCAGCCTAACTTCAAAGGTTTGGTTGCCGTTTGTTTGCATCTGCTGGTAGACTTCAAGGGCCCTGCTGAGCCCTTCAGAGGTTCCTTCTACAGCGGAAAGACGGACGTAGGCCGCTGCCAGTGGCTCTGCCATCACGTTGTAATAGGCTGCTGGCAGCTGGGAAATCCCGGTTTCCAGCCAGTCAATTTCCTCCGACAGGAAGGCATCTCCCATTTCCTCATAAATGTTGGCTGCCAGCAAATAGGCTTGGGCCTTCTGTTCTTCGTCTCCGGAAGCGTTAATGGCCGCCTGTGCCGACGCCAAAGCATCCTCCAGGCTACCCCTTCTGTACTGCAGCGTTCCCAATGCCACCTGATAGGCAGCTGTATCTTCGGCTTCCGGGATCTCCTGACACATCAGCTGAAGCGTTTCTTCGGCGCCGGACAGATCCCCCAGCTGAAGCTGGGCAGCCGCCAGGCCCTGATACTCAATCGCCTGCTCCGGTGCATACTCCAGTGCTTTTCGGTACATCCGCACTGCATTTTCGTATTCCTCCAGGGCATCATAGCTTCTTGCCGCTGTATAGTACAGATTAGCAACTGTCTGCACATCTCGATACTGTAGGGGACGGGTCAGAATAGAGCCAATCTCATCCACGCATTCCTGGTATTCGCCCTGGCGGTACAGAAGCACTGCCTGTTCAACATACGCCTCCAGTCGGTCATCGTAAAGGGAAATTGCCCTTTGAAGCGCCTGGTCTGCTGCGTCGAACTGCATGGCCTCGCCGGCAGTCCGGCCACTGCGCACCAGCGAGTCATACAGCATCACCCGCTCCTGGCCCATGCGCTGCACCCCAAAGGCCACACAGGCGGCTCCTGCCGCCATCATCAAAACCGAAACCAGGGCCACCATTTTTTGGGCGGTGGCAGTATTTTGATAGCGCCGATCCATGAGGTGGATATCCTGCAGAGCCCGCAGCGTTTCCTGCGCATCTTGAAAGCGTTCTTCCTGATGTTTACGCATGGCCCGCAGGATGATGGCCTGGAAGCTTTTGCTCAGCCCGCAATGATAGCTGGTAATGGGGCGAACCTGCTCCAGGGCATGGGCCGGCCTTTGTCCTGTGGCAGCAAAGTACAGCGTAGCCCCGATCCCATAGACATCTGTCCTCTTGCTGATGGTCCCATAATCACCCGCATTGGTTGCCTGTGCAGCTGTCGCCGAATAGTTAGACTCGAAATAACTGCGCTGGCTGTCTTCTTCTGCCTTGCCAAACAGCGGCAATGTTGCCTCCTCATCGCTTTTGGTGGGACCTTTTGCGTACTGTTCCGGAGCCGCATACCCGGGCGTTGCCCCCAGCGCCAGCACACCTTTTGAAAACACAAGGGAGGTGTTGAAATCAATGACGCAGATATCTCCCGACGGCGTAATCATTATATTGCTGGGCTTGATGTCACAATGCAGAATCGGAGGGGTCTGGGTATGCAGATAGGCCACCGCTTCACAGAGCTGGCAGGCCCACCGGTAAACCATCTTTTGATTTACCGGCCCATTTTTTTCGATATACTTCTGCATGTTTTCACCCTGGATGTAATCCATGATGGTGTAAACATATCCGCTCGGACTGTTGATGATGTCATAGATACGCGGAAGATATTTGTGCTTCAGATTTTTCAGGATGTTGGCTTCTGCACGCTCATCCATCCGGCCGCGGAACTTTTGTTTGACCCGCTTGATGACAACGTCAATATCCAAGCTGTCCTTATGTGCCAGATACAGCGTTCCCATGCCGCCTTCATCCAAAGGCCGCATGCGGCTGTATCCGTTCCCGACATCTGTGATCCATTGCCGCCTGTCTGTTGTTTCCATGTTGATTCTCCCCGAACCTCTCAATTAAAAGCCCAATCCACCCGGCAAAGCGCTCAGTCCCTGACGGATGGCATCCTGGGCGTACTGCTGTGCAAGGTCTGCCGCTTCGCCTTCCAGACCACTGTCTTCCACCACCTGGCTTGCTGCATCTTGAGCTACTTCCTGGGTGACCTTCTTAACCACATCCTGGGCATTGTCCTGCGGCTTTACTTCCACTTTCACCGGGTCTTCAATCGACTCAATTTCCATGTGGATAACATAGTCCCCGTTTGTTTTGGTTTCGATAGTGGCATTGATATCATCCAGCTTGACGCCATTCGTCTCAGCTAGCTGGACCACTTCATCCGCCTGTTCCTGATCTCCCTGCTGGGAATAATACGCACCCAGCGCTGCGTATGGACCCACGCTGGCAGGTTCCATGCTCAGCCACGCATTTCCAATTTCAAGCAGGGCATCTGAATCGGTCTGGCCCAGCGTTTTCAAGTACCAGTCCGAAAGCTGCCGGTACGGCGCATCTCCGCCGCCATTGGAATAAATCGTACCTGCATTGTTGAGGATTTGCGGAACAATGGCATCCTCATCCTCAAACATATCCTGTGCCTGGGTCAGAATATTGTCTGCATCTTCTGTTTTGCTCAGTGCTGCATACGCCGCATACAGCCCCGCATATGCATCCTTGTTCTGTGGATTGTGGGCAATGATTTCAGTATATTGCAGGATCGCGTTTTGATAATCCAATGTGCCAATATACCCGGCTCCCAGATCCAGCGCTTTGGCCAAAGAGAACACTTCTTCTACTTCCTGGTCGCCTTCCACCGACAGGGTCGCCAGCGTTTCCTTGTGGCCGCAGGAAGTCAGGGCCAGCACCAGAGCGGCACCAAGCATCACTTTGCGAAACGTTTGTACCATATCCTCTTCTCCACCTCTCCATCATGCAGGAATTTATAAAAATTGAAATACATATTCGCCGCCGGGGAGCATCAGTTTTGAGCCACACTTCACTTTGACGGGAATACGAGGCTCGATCTGTCGTCCATTGATCCGAACACCGTTTCTGGAACAGTCTGTCACCAGATATCCTCGTTCAAATCCTATGTACTGCACAATGCAGTGAACACGGCTGATCTTTTGGCCTTCTATAATCAGTCCGGCCTGTTTTGGGTCCCGCCCCAAAACGAGCTGCTCCCCTACTTGTAAGGGAATTTTCATATTTTTATAATTTCCCGCCAGGCCCAAAAACCCTCCCAAGGCAAGATCATTGCCCCGGGAGGTGCTCTTTTTGTGCGGGACTGAACAGGCTTTTCTGCCATCCTCAGAATTTCTCTCCGTCGGACATTTCTGCCTGCTTCTAGCATCTATAGATTCAGCATAATACGCCCGGACCATGTGATTCACATCGCGGATCATCAGAGCCATAGCGACGGCCGCTCCCATACCCGGAAGTAGAATCATCCATAGGCACAAGGTTTCCCCATCGTGTACCGAATCCACCCTGTAGCGCTGGGCGTTGTTGTACAAACGGTCTGCTATATGGGCAAACCACAAATATTGATATGCGCCCAGTGTGAGAATGCTCAGCAGCAGCATCCATCCCACCGATGGGATTTCCTGTTCTCCATCTCCATCGCAAATCCGATTCACATCCCTGACCATTTGCTGCATAAACCAATAATGGTAGAGCGACAAGGTTGCAAAGCTCAGAACAAAATAGAGACCAATACTCCGGTTTGGGATGATGGGATGTACCGCCCTTTGATCGTCATGTGCGTATGCCATGGCATCACAGCAGCCGAATCACATTCTTTGTGTTTCCAAGGGCCAGTTCTGTGCCGCGTTTTACCAGGACCGGCGCATTGGTCGGGAGCTTGGAGCCATTGACATAAGTACCATTGCTAGAATAATCAATCACCTGGTATTTCTGTTCTTTGCTGTTGAACATAATAGAGCAGTGCCGGCGGCTGATTTTCTCTGCGCCTTCTGTAAAGACAATTTGCACCACCGTCTTATCCCGTCCAACCAGTACCGGATGATCCGGCTGGAGCGGGAATTTTGCTCCTGCATACATGCCGGCTACGCCAATGATGGCGATATCCTTGGGTTCCGTAGGCGGTACGACAGATTTTTTACTGTCATCCGGGATCGGGATCGTTTTCTTCTGACTCCATACTTTAACTTTGAGATCGTCAATCTCATTTTCATTCTGGCTACACTTGTTTTCCACCTTCTGGATCTTGCCATCCAGATAGTGGAGGTAATCCAGCAGCTTGCCAGAATCCACCAAAGAATCATCACCGGTGACACTGATCACATGGACCGGAGACTTTTTGAGTTCCTGGTACAGCAATGCGCAGGACATATGGTAGTAGGGATCCACATAGAAAACGCCCACCAGGCCGAGTGTAATACCTTTCAGGATGCGCCAGCCGAAAAAGCTCAGCTCAAACACAAACAGTTCCCCAAAATGGCCCTCAGTAATCTGCGCGCTCTGTGCCAGCACCTGGTCCACCGGCATATCATGGTTTTCAGCCAGAATCCACCGCATGGCCCAGGTTTTATACCACATATAGACGCTTAGAGCCAGACAAGCAATGGTCACACAGCTAAGCAAAAAGATATACAATCCAAGGCCAGATAGATTCCTGCCATAGCTGAACACAATCTGTGTAATCGCTGATGCACCAAACACTACTGTAATCAAGGCACCTGCTATAGCAGAGACAACGGAAGGCAGCAGCGTTGTGCGAATCCACTCAGACCAGCAGACCCGAACCACATTTCCGTAGTTTTCAAAGGGCTCAAAAGTACTGACCACTTTGGGGCGTTTGTTTACTTCCACAATCCGAAGATAATACCGGATCAGACCAATCTGTACAGGCGCAACCAGCACAGCCGCAATACCATACCGGGTGATGGTGCTGCCTGCCACATAGGACACAATCGTAGACGGGACATTCATAACCGCCGTCAGGCTGGAAATGGCAGAGCCCAAAAAGGTCGCAATTCCCGACAGCAAGCCGGTGACAACCGTTAAGTCCAAAATTGCAGCGGAGGCTGCCATATAGAGCAGGCTAAACAGGACTTCCACGCCGACCATGCCGCCGTGGTTCTTGTTTTGCCGCATATATTGTTTTGCGGTTTCTTTGATCTCAGCTCGATTCATCTCAATCTCCTCACTTACCAGTGGAAATGATCTCCGCACAGCGGTACAAACATGAGTTTGGTGTTGCCGATGCTCAATTTGTCGCCCGCCTTCAGCTGTACTGCATTCAAAACAAGCTGATCATTGAGATAGAACAGCTCTTTTGCATCACCCGGTTGTGCCAGGTAAACATTGCTGCGGGGGTCATAAACTACAATGGCATGGGAACTGCGCGAAACGGTGTTGTCGTTTTCTATGCACACATCCATCTCAACAGCCCGGCCAATGAAATTACGTCCCTGATGCAGCCGGTAGTCCGTGCCCTTGTTGATGCCTTCAACGCAAACCAGCCAGCCTACAACTGGCGCCGGGCTGCCAAACACGCCATCTAACATATCGGCGGACACCGGGATGGTCTTATCCTGATCTGCAACGGACTGTGTTAGCTTTTCCGTCACAATGTTGGACTGCTCTGATTCCTGCGCAAATTGGTTGGCCTCCACACCCGTCAGAGGAATCGTTGTGTCATCCCCTGTGCTTTCCTGCCCGCTCATTCCACAATGAGGACACTTGTTACCAAACCGTGCCGGATCATAGAAGTGTCCATTGGGACATTTTACCAACGTCATACTGATTCCTCCATTATTTAAAGTTTATCCGTAAAAGGAGCAGCAGTTTCTGCGCCTTTTATACCTTTTTTTCCTGATTCCTAGTTTCCCAGAGAATCTTGATAATTCGAAAGGATGTATCTCCAATCCGGATTTGATCCTGTTGACTCAGTTTTTGTGCCTTGACCAACCGGATTCCGTTCAGATAAGTGCCATTTTGGGAATCCAGATCCGACAGCCATATTCCATCTTCACGCACTGTAAAGACACAGTGTTGTCTGGACATTCGTTTGTCCTGAAAACAGACATCACACATCAGATCCGATCTTCCCCAAATGGAGCTTTTGTCGATCAAAATATCCAATTTCTGCCCTGCTTTCTCCCCGCTGGTCAGCTGGATAGTGACAGACCCAGACACCCCCGTTCCCGCTGATTGAATGGGTTTCAGGGATTCTGCCTGCACATGGTGCACCTCATAGGTAATGGTTTGCGGTTGTTTTTTCCTTCTTTTCCATACAATGGCAGCAGCAACTAGAATCGTCAGAAAAACGATTGCACCTGTAAAGGCGACCATTTTTACTAAGGGCAATGCCTTTTTAAACTGGAAGGGAGCAGATTTCAGCTCATTCTGTTCCATAGAATTGTCCAGAATATCAGCAAAAGTAACTGTATATTCTCCCGCCTGCATATCATTTGGCAACCGTACCAAATAGGTTGTAGTGTCCAGCTGGGTTACCGAGGATGGCACCAGCTCCTCCGGCCCTTTGCGGATTACATACCCTGATACCTGGTCTGCTCCCGTGACCTGTTCTGAAAACTGAATTTTCAAAGCATTTTCACGTGACAAATAAGAAAAATTTATAATTTCAGGCGGTGTCTCATCCGGAATCCAATCCGAAAATTGTATTTCACGAGTGTAATTTTCCTCTCCCTGGCTGGTTTTCAGTTTAATGAGCAGCGTATGGGTTTTACCGTCTATCTTGTTTGAGTCGCTCTGAAATCGAACGCGAGCAGCACTGTTCAGCCACGAAATCAAATTATTCCATTCGCTCTCTGCATTATGTACGCCAAAAGAGACTAAATTTCCTCCTGTCAGTCTGGCAAAGCGACCGAATTCCTCTTGTTTTTCCACCTCTACATAATCCGCACATAACGCATATACAGGGACATTGTTTTTGGCAACCTGATCCTCAACCTCCTGCCTTGTAATTCCCGCGCTTCCCGTATCTTCAAAACCATCTGATATGATCAGCATGACCTGGCGATTATCTGTACCATCAGCCTGCATATAATCAATTCCCTGATGGATTGCTTCGTAAAGACATGTGTTCTGATCTTTTCCATCCAGCTGATCCAAGATCATCTGAATTTGATTTTGATCGCGGCATTGATTGGCTTGAAGGACTACATCGTCTCCAAAGGTAATCAGTGTCATACTATCGACAGGCCGCAGAGTGTTGGCCAAACTGGAAATTTGCTTTTTGGCTGCCTCAAAATAAGTCGGACGAATTGAACCCGATATATCCAGCATCACCGTATAGGACGTCCCAAAAGAACCACTTTCATCTGTTCCTATATAGGATAACTGTTTTCCATCCAAATAGGCTTCAATCTCACGATCCTCATAAACAGGTCCCTTATTATAAATATAAGCTTCCACCTCCGGCATTCTCGCCTGGATTTGTTCAACGGTAATTTCTGTCAGCCCGCTGTCCAGCTGATCCAATGCCACTGCAGCGCAGATATTCATTGAGACAATGGCATATATTATAGCAGTTACCAATAACTTTTTTGGATTCCGCAAAAACCTTGAAAGCATAATACATATCCCTCTATCCCAATTTCATCTCCATCTTTTAGTTCAACAGGTCCCAATATTAATTTGTTATTATAATATACAAGAGGCCCTTTTCCTGGGTCTAAAATGATTTTTTTGTGCTTTTCATCGCAAATAATGGAACAGACTCTGGATTCCGTCAAATGACTGTTACTGCTCAGCAGAATATCTGCAGGAGGCTGTGTGCCAATGTCATTTCTGCCATAACTTAGTCTCCAGTCTCGCCCGCGCTCGCTTCCTCGCACACACACAAGCCAGCCTACGACCGGCTGTGTTTCCTCATCGACTCCATCCAAAAGATAACCAACAGTCCGATCACTTTCCTCCAAACCGATGGTTTTGTCTTCTGACTTCCACTGATTTGATTCAAGCATTTTCTGCTGTTCTGCCATACAGACTGGGCAAAATTTAAATTTTTCGGTGTCATAAAAATGCCCTTTTTCACATCGGCGTATCGCCATGAGAGACACCTCTTTTCATCCATTGTTCTATAAAAAGTAGCGTCCGAAGTTTTGAGAGGTCTGCTTTCAAATTTCTTATAAATCCCAATAGGATCGCTCAAGGACAGCAATCTTTCCAACAATTTTACAGATCATTTTTGTTTCATTAGATCTGCAAGTATATAATTCATTATTTTTTCATAATTAGTATAGCAAATTGTCACTAACGATTCATTAAATATGTATTATTATGTATTTTTAATGTCACAAAATGTTGAATATCAATCCAAGTTTAAATCATCATACCAATTATTATTCTTTACAGCTATTCTGTCTAATACGGCCTTTACATTTTATTTTAGTTCGTCATTCTAAATCTCAATGTTTCAAATTACAAGATCTTGTTTCACTGCGACGCACCTTTGCCAGTACATCATTATGTCGTCCGCATACGGCAAACCATAAGAAAATGCAAATCAAATGCAACAATCATCACAATCCTTCCAATCCCTCGATTCTAACGAATCAATGTAAATGCCATGGCCCAATCAAGCCGTTAGATCATTTAACAACATCTTCTTAGGTATGAAAACAACTCACATCCTTAGCACAGCTTGGCTTTTCGGTAAGGGAGCAGTCACCCTTTTTGTCGATCTCCACAAACAAGCCGCAAATTTTTGGACAAGCCTCTAAAAAGATTCCGTTTTATTTTCAGCAGCTTTTCTGTGGTCAATGACAGATGAAAAAATCCTTCGACAAAATATACATTTTTTCGCCAGAGAAATTTTTCTGTTATGTCCAACCCACCGGATTGATTCTTGTGAGCTTTTCTAAATCGTTCGACATATCGTTGACATTTGCATTTTTCAGTGGTACCCTGTTCCACAACAAAGCCGCTTTACTCAATGAAAGCTACTACATTGCTTTGTTTGTCCGCTCCGCAGCTTCACCGAATTGTTTTGCCGCCATCCACCCACGACAAAATCTTTTGGTGCCGCGGAGCCTTTTTCTTTTCGAGAGACTTGCAGCCGGGCAACCGGTTCGCAATTCTTCATACGCACCTTGACAACCGCATCAGCCGTCCGGACTGGATACAGCGCCATGACTCCGCAGAAATGCGGGCGAGCCTGACAACGCCGCTGCAAAACAGAGGCAGGAACTCAATTCGGATGTGAACGGCGACCCCACCAAGCAGGAGACACTGTGCACTCCCCACTTTGACCGATTGGAGACCGTTTTGAAATGGAAATTTTCAAACTTCTGGGAAAAGTAAAAAGCAAGTATCGACCCGTGGCCACAATTTCACAAATTGAAATTGATGCCGCACGCTCCGGTCGTACTTGTTGGGGAGTGCCTTCCCCAAACCCTGCTTATTTCGCGCTCTGCGCGTTCTTCGGCTGCGCCGCACCATACATAGCTCCAAAGAGGAGCTAGTCAAACAGCAAGGAGGTACAATGACCAAGCCTAGCATTCGTTCGACTAGCCACAACCCCCAGCACAGCGGATTACCGAGGAAAACGCAGCTCATCAAGTTCAGAGTCACCCCAGAAGAAAAGCGGGAACTGGAAATCATGTGTGAGATTCTTCACGTCAACATGTCCACCCTGCTTCGCCGCTGCTTATGCACCAAACCCATCAAGCAAACTATTGTTGTCACCGGCGGCGGAGAGGATGCGCTGAGCATTCTCTCTGACCTGCTGGGACAATGCGGTAGGATCGGCAGCAATCTGAACCAGCTTGCCCGTCACTTCAACAGCGGCGGCAAAGATTCAGAACAAATTCGGGCACAGCTTTTGACCGAACTGTCTGCACTCACACTCTTTCGGCTGGACGCCGAGAAAAAGATGGGAGAACTGTATGGCAACCATCAAGCATACAAGCTCGAAGAACTCCGATCTTACGGCACCTGAACACTATCTGACCTTTCAGCACAACGAGTACACCGGTCTCCCCCTTCTGGATGAGAACGGCCAGCCCAAGCTGCGGGAGGAGTACTTACTGGACACTCTGGAATGCGGCGGGCAGTCCTTTGCCATGGCCTGTCTGCTGGCAAACCGGAAATACGGCAAGAACTTCTCTCCTGACGATGTGAAGACCCACCAATATATCATCAGCTTCGACCCGCGGGACGCTGCGGACAACGGATTAACCCTGGAAAAGGCCCAGGCCCTTGGCCTGCAGTTCTGTAAGGAAAACTTTCCGGGTCATCCTGCTATTGTCTGCGCCCACCCTGACGGGCACAACGGAGCTGGGAATATCCACGTTCACATTGTCATCGGCAGCGTCCGAATACGGACCATCCCGAGGCAGTCCTATATGGAAAAGCCCTGTGACTGGCAGGAGGGCATGAAGCACCGCTGCACGGCCGCGATGCTCCGGCACCTGCGGGTCGAGACCATGGAGCTTTGCCAGGAAGCCGGACTCTACCAGATCGACCTGTTAAACGGAACCGGCGAACGGATTACCGAAAAGGAATACTGGGCACAGCGGCGCGGCCAGCGCCGCCTCGACCACGCCAACCAGAAGGCAGCCGCTTCCGGTCAGCCCATCCGGCAAACCAAATACGAAACCGAGAAAGCGGCCCTTCGCCGGCAAATCCGTTCTGTTTTGGCCAAGGCCGTCAGTCTCGAGGAATTTTCCGCTCAGCTTTTACAGGAGCATGGCATCACGGTTCGTGAGAGCCGCGGTCGGTTCAGTTACCTCACCGCCGGCCGGACCAAACCCATCTCCTCCCGCAATCTGGGCGACGATTTTTCCAAAGAGAAAGTTCTGGCTGTTCTCTCTGAAAACGCCGAGCGAAAGAAAACCGCCAAACTCTACAGCTCTGATCCTCACCTCGACCGCATCAGCCGCCTGATTGACATTCAGGCCAAGCTGGCCGCGGGCAAGGGCGCAGGCTACGAGCACTGGGCCAAGATTTTCAATCTCAAACAGCTGGCCAAGTCCATGGCTCTATTCGCCCGGTATAATCTGAACAGCGAGGAAGAACTGGACGCCCGTGTCAAGGAATTGGCAGAAAAGTATGACGAGGCCCACAAGGTGGTGAAAGACCTGGAGAACCGCATCAAGGCCAACCGGGAACTGAGCCGCCATGTCGCAGCCTATCTACAGAACCGGAAGTTTGCCCAGCAGGTCAAGACCGCAAAGAACCCGGAAGCGTTTTGGGAACAGCACCGCGCCGAACTGACAGCTTACCAGGCGGCAGCCGCCTATTTCAAGGCTCAAAAGATCACCAAACTGCCCAGCCTGAAACAGCTTGAAATGGAACGCGAACAGCTGATCTCAGAAAAAGCCCAGTTCTATGAGGCGTATCGTGAAGCAAAAAAGGCATGGATAGAACTCAGCACCGCACAGCAAAATCTGTTGTCGACCCTCCACCGGGAAGATCGCTAGCAGGAAGCAGAACAAGGAGGGCTGCATGACCTGGACAGACGATGATGTCCGCGACGAAATGGATGAGCAGGAAGAGGACCAACTTTGGATTGACAGCAAGGGCAAAATCGTGGAGTCTGCATTCTGCGCCTATTTTCTGCAGAAGCGTCCACTGATGTGCCTGGACCAAAAATTATTTGATCTGGACGGTGAGGTCAACGAGGAGCGGCTGCGCCACGAAATCCACCAGGAGATCCGGCCTGCTGCCCGCAATGACACTGCCAAAAAGACCAAGCGAATTGTAGATGCCATCAAGATGGAGTGCTACCGGGAAGAATGGGAAACCCAGCTGGACCGAATTCATTTGAAAAACGGAACCTACTACCTGGACGAGCGAGGCTTTGTGCCTGAAAAGGAGCTCTGCCTCAATCGCTTTCCGGTGGAGTATCAGCCGGACGCCCTGGCACCGGAAACCTGGCTGGGCTTTCTGAATGGCCTGCTGGTACCGGAGGACATTCCAACCCTACAGGAGTATCTGGGATATCTTCTCATCCCTTCCACCAAGGCACAGAAAATGATGATCCTCACCGGACGGGGCGGCGAAGGCAAATCCCGCATTGGGCTGGTGGTCAAAAAGCTAATGGGCGATTCCGTTTACATGGAGTCGATCCACCGGCTGGAGACCAACCGCTTTGCCAGCGCCAACCTGGAACACAAACTGGTGATGGTGGACGATGATCTCCAGATGACGGCTCTGCCCGACACCCGGAATGTGAAATCCATCGTCACCGCTGAGGACAAGACCTGCATCGAACGGAAAGGAAAACAGGCCACCCAGGGACGGCTGTACGTCCGGCTGCTCTGCTTCGGCAACGGCAATCTGATCGCCGTCAATGACAGCAGCGACGGCTTCTGGCGGCGGCAAATTTTGATTTCGGTGAAGGATCGTGACCCCAACCGGGTGGACGATCCTTTTCTAATTGACAAGATGGCTGCCGAGCTGCCGGGGATTTTCCTCTGGATGCTGGAGGGTCTCAAGCGGCTTCTGGCCAACCAGTACCGCTTTACCCTCAGCGAACGGACCCGAAAGAATCTGGAAGCCGTGATGGCCGACGGGAACAATCTGGATCAGTTCATGGCCTCGGACAAGTATCTTCGCTTTGCCGAAGATGCAGCTGCCCGGTCTACGCATCTGTTCTATGCCTACTCCAAGTGGTGCATGGAAAATCTGGAGACGCCTGTCTCTCAGAAGCGGTTCAGCCAGTTTCTTTTCAAGAGTGCCGGCAAGTACAATCTTACCTTCTCGAAGCACATCGGGGGCGAGTACCGGGGCTATAAGGGCGTGTGCGTCCGCCCGGATTGCGCCCGCTTATAAAAAAGAGCAGGAAGTGAAAATTTCCCGCCCTACGCGCCCGCCCATCCAGAAAACGCTTTACTTTCATTGTAATATCGTTGTTTTTCAAAAACCACATCCGCCCGCCTTGCCGCCCTGTGATCCGCCCAAGCGGGCGGTTCCGGGCGCATCCGGGCGGAAGGGCGGATCGGGCGCGTATTTTTGAGTTCCCGCACAAAAAATTTCACAGGCAACAGAGCCGGAGCTGAACTATCAGCTTCGGCTGTTACATCAATCTGGCCGGATTGAAAATCATCCACCTGGGATAGTTTGCCGGTCAAGATAGGGAAAAGGAGCGTGCGCTTGAAAACAAATCAGAATACCGTAAATTTTGCCTGTGAAACCTTGCAATCCAGTCCGGCATCCGCTACAATGGAAGTGTCTCCAAACCCTGCCGTGGAACCTGAAAACAGACCGCGCGCAGCCACGCTCAAGCCCCTGGTTTACCGGGTGGATGAGATTGCCCAACTGCTGGCCATCTCCCCTCGTGCTGCCTACAACCTTTGCAATACCACCAAGGACTTCCGGGTGGTCCGCATCGGTACCAGCATCCGTGTCAACCGGGAGAGCTTTGAAGCCTGGTTTGCCGCCCTCTGAGAAAGGGTTTAGCCATGGCATCCATTATGAAGCGCGGAAGCGCTTATTCCGCCCGATACACCTACACCGACCACCGGGGCAAAAAACATGAAGGCTGGGAGTCCTTCAAGACCAAGAAGGAAGCCGCCGAGCGAAAGATCACGATTGAAAAGGAATTGCAGGATGGCACCTTCCCGATCCCCGATTCCATGACAGTTCAGGAACTACTGGAAAAGTTGATTCCGATTCAGTCCAGCAAGCATAAGTGGTCTCCCAAGACCTACACCCAAACCACTGCGATGGTGCAGAACCTGATCGCGCCGTATATCGGCCAGCGGAAGATTCAAGACCTCCGCACCTTTGACATCGAGCAGTTCTACGCCACCCTGAGCCAGACCCCTTGCGGCCAGTATATCCACGGCGAAAAACAGGAGCTGACCCCCGCCCAGAAGAAACGGCTGTTGTCCAGCACGTCCATCCGTGAGGTTCATACTCTCCTGAAAACCGCCTTCTCTTATGCGGTCGAATGGGATCTGATCCGCAAATCCCCATTGCCCCGGGAAGCTCCGAAAATCAACACCGAAGAGCGGACCATCTGGGACGAGCAAACCATGCTGGCGGCTTTGCAGTCGATCCAAAACCCGGCGCTTCATCTGGCAGTCCATCTGAGTCTGATCCTCTCCCTTCGGGAGGGTGAAATCCTCGGCTTACAACCGGAAGATTTGGACTTTGAGGCCGCCGATGGCCGGGGGACCATTACCATCAACAAGACCATGCAGCGCGCCTATAAGGATGCTCTGGCCAAGATTGACCCGGCGCAGATCTACCAGACCTTTCCCGACCGTCGGGAAGGAAGCAAGTCCTCGCTGATCCTGAAACGAACCAAGACCCAGAAGTCCAATCGTGTCTTGTATATGACAAAGCCTTTAAAGGAAGAACTTCTGGCCTGGCTCGAGAAACTGAAGCAGGACGAGCAATCCGCCCCAGAAAAGTACAGTAACTGTGGGCAGCTGTTCCGCTTGCCGGACGGCCTGCCCATCGCCCCGGATGTACTGACCAAGTGGTACCGTCAGTGGCGGGGCGAACATCCTGAATTTGAGAAGATTGTCTTTCACGGGCTGCGCCACTCCAGCGCAACCTACCAGCTGCTCCAATCCGGCGGCGACTTCAAGTCAGTCCAGGGGAACACCGGGCACTCTACGGCGGCCACCCTGATGAACACCTACGCCCACACCCAGGACAAACCCCGGATTGAGCTGGCTGAGAAGATTGAAGCAAACTTCTACAAGCAGGACATATCCGGTTCCGACCCCAGCGGACCGGAGGAAAACAAAAAGCCGGAGGCAACAAATATCACAGGTCCTGTGATCCTTGAAGCCATCCGGCAGATGAGTCCAGACGAACGCCGGGAACTTGTCCGGCTGCTGTTCGCCTAAAAATTTTCTTTTTGTGCATGGAAAAGCGGGCTGTGCAGAGGATGCATAGGATGCACCCAATTTGGGGTGATGTGCAAATGATGTGCAGAAAATGTGCAGCCCCTTTTTCACAAAAAGAAATGACGCAAAATCTTACGATCTTGCGTCATTTTTCTGGTGCACCTCCAGGGACTCGAACCCTGGGCCCACTGATTAAGAGTCAGTTGCTCTACCAACTGAGCTAGAGGTGCATAGCCCATCAGGATACGGTTTCAATATCCTGATGGTGAGAGAAGCCGGCATCTACCTATTTTCACAGGCCGTGTCCAGCCAACTATCTTCGGCACAAGTGAGCTTAACTTCTGTGTTCGGAATGGGAACAGGTGGGACCTCACCGTCATCGACACCGGCTGCCCGGAATATGTGATCAGCTTGCGCTGTTGTCTTTTCCGGACAATTCTCTCTATTCTCTTTATTGAAGGACGTGCCTTCAGAACTGAATAATAATCTGCTTTGCAATCAGAGTACAAGTGCTTTTACCTGGTCAAGCCCTCGGTCTATTAGTACACACCTGCTGAATGGATCGCTCCACTTAC
>NZ_NFHX01000059.1:0-2574 GCF_002161515.1 Faecalibacterium sp. An58 | reverse complement strand
CTACCTCCCGCCGCGCCTGGCTTACGAACAGGTCGGTCAGGCCGGCGTGGCTGTCCACCACAAACTCACAGTTCCTCTCAAAGCCAAACGAATCCGGGTTGGGCGGGATGTCCACTGTTCTGGCCCAATCCTTGTTATAGGGATGGAAACGCCCGTCCCACCCCTTTTGCTGAATGGTGTAGGCTAGAACATACATCACCCGCTCGGGACCGAACTTCTGCATCACTTTGTCGGCGGTCCCCTTCGCAAGGCGTCTGCCGTCATAGTTTTGGTCAATACTCTGCTCAATGGCCTCCTTGCAGGCAATGTTGGCCTGATGCGAAACGCGGTATTGTTCCAGCTCCCCGTGCTCGCGGGCGTAGGCCGCGTTCTGCCGGTAGACCGGCAGCTCAGCAAAGGCAGCTTCCTTCTTTGCAGAGGCCAGGGCTGCTTGAATCTCCGCATCGCTCACCGCTGCCAGCTCCTGAAAATCCAGCCCTTCCAGTTCGTTTTCGATCAGCTCCTGCAGCGAACTGTACTGCCGGGCGTCCAGAGGTTTTCCGTCCAGTTCACGCTCGATCTTGTAACCTTCAAAATCCACATGGACTTGCAACGGGATATCTTCATCGCCCACGGTGGTGTAGGCGATGCTGACCCTGCTCAAGTCGCTGAAATCCGCCTGCGAAGCGTATTCGTAGGCGCAGAACTCGTCGATCAGAGTTTTGGCGCGGTCCAGTTGGTCAGTTTGCAGAGCGTTGGCCCGGCTCTCGATGCAGCTCCAGATCTCCTCCATGTGGCTGCTTTCCAGCTTGTCAAATTCCGCATAAACGTCCGCAAGCGGCGAGGGCGAAGTCAGCAGCGCCGCTGCCTGAGCATCGGTCAGGTCGTTGTACTCCAGCGAAAGCAGAATGTCCTCCCGCATGACATACTCATAGGCGTAGTTCAAAATTTCCTGTGGCGGCTGGGCCAGCAGCCAGTCCCGGAACTGCTCCTGTTCCGTAAACATCTGCTTGTAAAGGGTGGTATTCCACTGTTCATTGGTCATCTTTCAGCCTCCTTTTTATGCTGCTTATTCGGTGCGGATTTCTCGGCTGCGGCGACTTTCAGCCCGGCCAGTACCGAGGGGCGGTGCTCCTCGCTCTGCTCGTCCTGTTCAGCTTCTGGTGTGTCCTGCTCCGGCTCGGGGCAGCTCTCCATGTTCAGCAAGGTGTCCAGCTCGGCAAGGCGGGCGGATTTTTCGGCCAGCTCCGCTTCTTTGGGGAAAGGCTTTTCCACCTCAACTTGCGCCGCGTCCCGCTGCTGATATAAAGTTTGCAACTGGTTCTCGGCGCGGGCGATGCGGTCGGGGAAGCTGTCCAGCGCGTTGTCCAGGCGGGTCAGGTTGCCGCGGGCGTCGGTGCCGAGGGGGACAAAGTGACTGGTCGCGCCCCGCAGCACGGCCTGGTATTCGTTGCGGAAGGTATCAAAGCGCAAGTCGAGGCCAAAGCCGCGATAATTACCCAGCGTCACCGTCTCAGCGGTGGGCATTTCTTTGCAAGCCAGAAGCAACCGCTCGCCTGCGGCCAGCTTGTCCTCAAAGTGCATCCCTTTCACGGTCATGCCGCAGAAGCCGTCTTTCACTTGTGGGTTGTCCTCTGCTACTTTGGCATCTTGTTGCAAAGCAGAAATTTCTACCTTCTGCCGCTGGATGCTGGCGGGAAACTCTTTGAGCAGCTTATCCTCCAGCCGGTACTTCTGGCTCTGGTGGTCGGCCTTCAAAACCTTTAGTTTTGCTACTTCTACATCCAGGTTCATCTTTTCCTTGATGAGCGGGTTGCCGGCGCACAGTGCCTTGACCTCAGCATAACTGAGCACTTGCTCGTCCACATCTTCGCAGGAACGGACGGGTGATTTTGAGGTCATGATCTGTCCGATGAAACGCTGTTTATTCTCAAGGGTCTGGAACAAGTACGCATCGAACGTTCCTTCTGTGACGTAGTTGTAAATCTGCACCGTTTTGTTCCGATTGCCCTGCCGGATGATGCGGCCGTTGCGCTGGGTCATGTCCGAGGGTTTCCAGCCTACGTCCAGGTGATGGACCGCCACCAGCCGGTCCTGCACGTTGGTGCCGGCCCCCATTTTTGCCGTGCTGCCAAGCAAAATGCGCACCTGCCCGGTGCGCACTTTGGAGAACAGCTCCTTCTTTTTTGCCTCGGTATCAGCGGTGTGGATGAAGGCCACTTCAGTTTCCGGCACGCCCGCCGCCAGCAGTTTTTTCTTCACATCATCGTAGACATTGAACTGCCCGTCGCCCTTGGGCGTGGACAAATCACAGAACAAGAGTTGGGTCAGTCTGTCCGCTTTACCTTCCTCCCAGATGTGCAACACATTGCGGACGCAGGCGTTCAGCTTGCTGTTTGGGTCGTCAGGCAAAAGAGGGTTCATGAGGCGCTGATCGAGGCCGATTTTCCGCCCATCATTTGTCACACACAACATGTTGTCCTCGGAAGCATCCACCATCCCGGCGTTGATCTTGCCCGCCCGCTCGGAAAGGGACTGCACCATTTCCTTTTGAATTTCGGATGGCTTGACCAGCACTGTCTCAAACTTCGCCTC
>NZ_NFHX01000058.1:0-2687 GCF_002161515.1 Faecalibacterium sp. An58 | reverse complement strand
AACTATTTCTTTGCGAAAGCCCTCGACCAGGTAAGGCCGGGCGGCGTGGTGGCGTTTGTCACCAGTCGCTTTACCATGGACGCGAAGGACAGCTCCACTCGCAAATATCTGGCCCAGCGGGCTGACCTGCTGGGGGCGGTGCGGCTGCCCAACAACGCCTTCAAGGCCAACGCAGGCACGGAAGTGGTTTCCGATATCCTCTTTTTGCAGAAGCTGGAGCGGCCCATCGACCGGGAACCGGAGTGGGTACAGGTGGGCCGGACACCGGAGGGTTTCACGGTCAACCAGTATTTCGTGGATCACCCGGACATGGTGCTGGGCGAGCTTTCTGCCGAAAGCACCCAGTATGGCCGGGAAGATGTGACAGTCAACCCCATCGAGAGGGCCAACCTGGCCGAACAGCTTAAAAGTGCGATGGCCCATATCAACGGCAGATATGAGGCGGTGGAGCGAGTGAACACCGAGCTGGACGAGGGCGCACCCGACGTCCTGCCCGCTGACCCGGGCGTTAAAAACTTCTCCTATACGGTGGTGGACGGTGAGGTCTACTACCGCGAAAATTCGGTCATGACGCCGGTGGAGCTGAGCGGCGACGCGAAGGAGCGGGTCAAGGGGATGGCGGAGCTGCGGAGCCTCGTCAACGAGTTGATTGCCTATCAGCTGGAAGATTTCCCGGAGACAGACATTGCCGCCAAGCAGGCCGAGCTGAACGCCGCTTACGATGCCTTCAGCACAAAATTTGGCCTGCTCAACGACCGCAAAAACGGGCGGCTCTTTGAGGACGATTCGTCTTACTACCTGCTTTGCTCCCTTGAAAACCTGGACGAAAACGGCAAGCTCAAGAGCAAGGCGGATATGTTCACAAAACGGACCATCCGGCCCGAGCGCGCCGTCACCCATGTGGACACCCCCGCCGAGGCGCTGGCGGTGTCCATTGGGGAAAAAGGCAAGGTCGATTTGTCCTATATGGCGGAACTTTTGGGTACGCCGGAAGACTTTGGGCGCATCACCGGCGAGCTGCGCGGCGTGATTTTCAAAGATCCTTCGGAGGATGTGAGCGACCCGGAAGCGGGCTGGCAAACCGCTGACGAGTACCTGTCCGGCAACGTCCGCAACAAGCTGCAGATCGCCAGGCTGGCCGCTGCGAATGACCCGGCCTTCACCATTAACGTGGAAGCCCTGACCAAAGCTCAGCCCAAAGAGTTGGAGGCGTCCGAGATCGACGTGCGGCTGGGGGCGACCTGGATCAGCCCCGACATCATCCAGAAATTCATGTCCGAAACCTTCCGCATACCTTTTTATATGCGGTATGCGATTCAGGTCAAATTTTCCCCGTCCACCGCCGAGTGGCGCATCGAGGGCAAGACCAAAACGGGCCACAATGACGTCATGGCCTACGAGACCTTCGGCACGGCGCGGGCCAGCGCCTACAAGATTCTGGAGGATACTCTGAATCTGAGGGACGCACGGGTTTACGACACGGTGGAGGATGACAGCGGCAAACCCAAGCGGGTGTTGAACAAAAAGGAGACCATGCTGGCCGGGCAGAAGCAACAGGCCATCAAGGATGCCTTTGCAAACTGGGTCTGGCAGGACCCGCAGCGGCGGGAAATGCTGGTGCGGCAATACAACGAGCTGTTCAATTCTACCCGTCCCCGGGAATACGACGGCAGCCACATTCACTTCGTGGGTATGAACCCGGAGATCACCTTGCGGGAGCATCAGCGGAACGCTATTGCTCACGTTTTGTACGGCGGGAACACCCTGCTGGCCCACGAGGTGGGCGCGGGCAAAACCTTTGAGATGGCTGCCTCGGCCATGGAGGCAAAACGCCTGGGGCTGTGCCAGAAATCTCTTTTCGTGGTGCCGAACCACCTGACCCTCCAGTGGGCGCAGGAGTTTTTGCATCTCTACCCCAGCGCCAAGTTACTGGTGGCGTCCAAGAAGGATTTTGAGACCGCCAATCGCAAGAAGTTTTGCGCCCGCATCGCCACTGGGGATTACGATGCGGTCATCATTGGGCACAGCCAATTTGAGAAGATCCCCCTCTCCTTCGAGCGGCAGGAGCGCATCATCCAGGAGCAGATCGACGAGATCCAGGGCGGCATTGCTGAGCTGAAACATTCCTCCGGGGAGAAATTTACCGTCAAACAGATGGAGAAAAGCCGCAAGCAGTTGGAAATGAAACTTGAAAAACTGCGGGCCGCCGAGCGCAAGGATGATGTAATTACCTTTGAAGAATTGGGCGTAGACAGGTTGTTTGTGGACGAGAGCCATTCGTTCAAAAATTTGTTTCTTGTAACAAAAATGCGTAACGTCGCCGGTTTATCCACATCCGAGGCCCAGAAGTCTAGCGATATGTTTGGCAAGTGCCGGTACATGGATGAGCTGACCGGCGGCCGGGGCGTGATCTTCGCTACGGGTACGCCGGTGAGCAACTCCATGACTGAGCTGTACACAGTGATGCGATACCTGCAGTACGGCACGTTGCAGCAGAAGGGGTTGACGCATTTTGACTGCTGGGCGTCCACCTTCGGGGAGACCACCACCTCTATCGAGCTGGCCCCGGAGGGGTACAATGCAATAGGACGATGAAATCATCGCTCCTAAATGCAAAAACAGCGGTCAAAAAACTTTCGGTGAAAATTTCAAAAAATTACGATTTTCTGTGAGAAATGGTTCCGATT
>NZ_NFHX01000057.1:0-2788 GCF_002161515.1 Faecalibacterium sp. An58 | reverse complement strand
AAATGGTCAAGCGAAGAAGGGCGCAGGGCGAATGCCTTGGCACTGGGAGCCGAAGAAAGACGTGATAAGCTGCGAAAAGCCACGGGGAGCTGCAAATAAGCGTTGATCCGTGGATGTCTGAATGAGGAAACTCACCTGGGTTCATACCCAGGTACGGCATACTGAACTTCAAAATAGGTATGTCGGGGGAACCGCCTGAACTGAAACATCTAAGTAGGGCGAGGAAGAGACATCAAAAGAGATTCCGTAAGTAGTGGCGAGCGAACGCGGAAGAGGGCAAACCAGAGATAGAAATATCTCTGGGGTACGGACTGCAATTAGGACTTAAGCTGTTAGCCGAACGGCATGGGAAGGCCGGTCGGAGAGTGTGAGAACCACGTAGGCGAAAATGGCGAGAGACGAGCAGGATCCAGAGTACGGCCGGACACGTGAAACCCGGTCGGAAGAAGGGGGGACCACCCTCCAACCCTAAATACTACCCAGTGACCGATAGCGTATAGTACTGTGAAGGAAAGGTGAAAAGGACCCCGGGAGGGGAGTGAAAGAGAACCTGAAACCCTGTGCCTACAAGCACCTAGAGCACGTCAAAGTGTGATAGGGTACTTTTTGTAGAACGGTCCGGCGAGCGATTGTACGCAGCAAGGTTAAGGTCTTAAGGACTGGAGCCGAAGCGAAAGCGAGTTTGAAAAGGGCGATAAGTTGCGTGCAATGGGCCCGAAACCGGGTGACCTACCCATGATCAGGCTGAAGTGGAAGTAAAATTCCATGGAGGGCCGAACCGACCTCCGTTGAAAAGGCGGCGGATGAATTGTGGGTAGCGGAGAAATTCCAATCGAACTCGGAGATAGCTGGTTCTCCCCGAAATAGTTTTAGGACTAGCCTCATTTTAGATACCCGGAGGTAAAGCACTGAATAGCCTAGCGGCCGAGAGGTTAGCGAAGCTTATCAAACTCAGAATGCCGGAGTATTGATGAATGGGAGTCAGACAGTGTCAGATAAATGTCATTGTCAAAAGGGAAACAGCCCAGATCTACAGCTAAGGTCCCAAAGTCAGGTCAAGTGGAAAACGATGTGAAGATACGCAGACAACCAGGATGTTGGCTCAGAAGCAGCCACTCATTTAAAGAGTGCGTAATAGCTCACTGGTCGAGCGTCTTTGCGCGGAGAATTTAACGGGGCTAAACCTGACACCGAAGCTTAGGCAGCAGAAATGCTGGGTAGGGGAGCGTTGTATACGCGGAGAAACAGTAGCGTGAGCGGCTGTGGAGTGTATAGAAGTGAGAATGCCGGAATGAGTAGCGCGAATGCAGTGAGAATCTGCATGGCCGAAAGCCTCAGGTTTTTGGAGGAAGGTTCGTCCGCTCCAAGTTAGTCGGGAGCTAAGGTGAGGCCGGAAGGCGTAGCCGATGCACAGACGGTAGAGATTCCGTCACCACCAAAAGAGTTAAGCATGGGGACACATCCGAAGTGTTCGAGCCGGGCGTTGGTACCGGTAGCGATCGAGGGAAAATAGTACCGAAGTCGAGCATGGAGGGTGGCGAGAAAAGCCATGTGTATTTCTGCGGTGCCCGTACCGCAAACCGACACAGGTAGGTAGGAAGAAGATTCTAAGGCCAACGGGAGAAGGGTTGTTAAGGAACTCGGCAAATTGACCCCGTAACTTCGGGAGAAGGGGTGCTGGAGCGATCCAGCCGCAGAGAAACGGCCCAAGCAACTGTTTACCAAAAACACAGGTTTGTGCTAAATCGAAAGATGACGTATACGAGCTGACGCCTGCCCGGTGCTGGAAGGTTAAGAGGAGATGTGAGAGCATTGAATTGAAGCCCCAGTGAACGGCGGCCGTAACTATAACGGTCCTAAGGTAGCGAAATTCCTTGTCAGGTAAGTTCTGACCCGCATGAAAGGCGTAATGATTTGGGCACTGTCTCAACAGCCCGCCCGGCGAAATTGTAGTACCGGTGAAGATGCCGGTTACCCGCGACAAGACGGAAAGACCCCATGGAGCTTTACTGTAGCCTGATATTGGGTTTCGATGTTGCATGCACAGGATAGATGGGACACAGGGAAGCATGTGCTTTGGCATATGTGGAGTGGACGTTGGGATACCATCCTTGTGATATTGGAATTCTAACCAGCAGCCCTGAAGCGGGCTGGGGGACATTGTCAGGTGGGCAGTTTGACTGGGGCGGTCGCCTCCAAAAGAGTAACGGAGGCGTTCAAAGGTTCGCTCGGCTTGAACGGAAATCAAGCGAGAGAGTGCAAACGCAAAAGCGAGCCTGACTGCGAGACTGACGGGTCGAGCAGGGACGAAAGTCGGAGTTAGTGATCCGGTGGTATGTGAGTGGAAATGCCATCGCTCAACGGATAAAAGTTACCCTGGGGATAACAGGCTGATCTCCCCCAAGAGTCCACATCGACGGGGAGGTTTGGCACCTCGATGTCGGCTCATCGCATCCTGGGGCTGTATTCGGTCCCAAGGGTTTGGCTGTTCGCCAATTAAAGCGGTACGCGAGCTGGGTTCAGAACGTCGTGAGACAGTTCGGTCCCTATCTGTCGTGGGCGCAGGATATTTGATGGGAGCTGTCCCTAGTACGAGAGGACCGGGACGGACGAACCTCTGGCGCACCAGTTGTTCCGCCAGGAGCACAGCTGGGCAACTATGTTCGGATCGGATAAACGCTGAAAGCATCTAAGCGTGAAGCCGACCCAAAGATAAGATATCCCACTGAATAATCAGGTAAGGTCCCTTGAAGACTACAAGGTAGATAGGCACGATGTGTAAGTGGAG
>NZ_NFHX01000056.1:0-2945 GCF_002161515.1 Faecalibacterium sp. An58 | reverse complement strand
TGTCTGGATTCCGTGACCCATGTGGGCTGTTGGGCTCACGCAAGACGCAAGTGGGTGGAATGCTTTGTGGACGGCAAGCCGGTACAGGGAAGCCGATCCGAGGCAGCGTTTCATCTGATTGAGGAGATGTTCTCCCTGGAGCAGGCCTGGAAAGACCTATCGCCAGAGGCCCGCTTTACTCTGCGGCAGGAAAAACTGCGGCCGCTGCTGGACAATTACTGGAAACTCCTGGACAGCTTCGAGGCAGCAGAAGGCACTGCGCTGAGCAAGGCCAAAACCTACTCTCTCAACCAGAAGCAGGCGCTGAACGCCGTGCTTCTGGATGGCCGCCTGGAACTGACCAATAATCTTGCCGAACGCACGGTGAAGCCTTTTGTGATGGCACGAAAGAATTTTCTGTTCTCCGACACCGCAAAGGGTGCCGATGCCAGCGCTCTGTGTTTCAGTGTGATCGAGACAGCCAAGCACAATGGTCTGGATCCCTTTGGTTACCTGCTATTCCTGCTGCAGGAGCTGCCCAAACTGGGCGAAAATCCTACCGAGGAACAACTGGTTCCGCTGCTCCCCTGGGCTGAAAGCCTTCCCGAGTATTGCAAACTCAAATAATTTTAACCGATTTGAGCTCCTTATGGGAGCTCTTTTCTTTATCCCTCACGGGGGATTATGGAGCGCTTACGGTGCAGCGAAAATATCCGGCCCAGCCTTTGAGCTTCCGGTTGAGCAGCAAGATCAGGTCGCGCTGCGATTTGCGGCTTGTGGAAATCGTCATCCGCAGGTCCTCAATAAAGCGCTCCACGGCTGCATCGGCGAGGTAAGAGTAGACCAGCCCATCCTTTTTAACGTAGGTCCTGGACAAAAATGTGAACCCCTCCGTGACAGAGCAGACCTTTGTCTTTTCCTCAGAAAAGGCCAGACCTCGTTCAGCAAGAAATTCCGTCAGGCATTGCCGGACAATTTGAGCGGCTTCCTGGGTACGGACTGTTACCAGGATGTCATCCGCAAAGCGGAGCAGATTGCCGTTGGCATAATCCATTGGTGAGGTTGTGCCGTGAAGTGTTTCATACACTTTCTTCTGCATCCCGTCCAGCGTAAAATTGGCCAGATAGGGTGATAGATTTGACCCCTCCGAAATCCCTGTCCCGGCGGAGGGAAACAGCTCTCCATCAAACACGATACCGGCGCTGAGAAATTTGGATAATACCTGTTTGTTCATTGGCGCATGGGCAATCAACCAGTCGTGCTGGATGTTGGCGTAGCACGCTTTCACGTCGCCGTAGAATACAAATGCTGGCGCATCTTCTTTGCGGATCATCTCGATCACATAGGCATGGGCGTCCTGGGTCGAACGCCCGGGGCGGAAGGCAAACGATTTCCGCTCTGCATACGCTTCTGTCACCGGGATGAGAGAGTAGCCGTATAAGACGCTCATGGCCCGGTCATAGTAAGTGGGCAACTGTGGGTATCTCTCGCGGCCTGTATTCTTGGCGACCAGTTTGATCTGCCGCAGCGGCGACGGCTTGTAATCCTTTGAAGTCAGCGACATAGCGGCCCGCATCTTCTCCGCGGCGGTCCGCCACCTTACGCCGTCTACCCCGGGGCTGCAGGAGGTGGAGGTCACATGGCGCACGGCCAGACACTTGACATCCAAATCGCACACCAGAGTCTGCTGCAACTCTTTGATCGCATCCGCATCTTTGCGATAGGCGGCCCGGGAAATCTGAGCCTGCATATCCAGTAGTTTTTGCTCGGCGGAGTCCCAGTTGATGTGTTCCCACAGTTTTGTTAGATATGCATCCGTACAGGGTTCAAAGGTGGTCATACGGCTACCTCCAACAAAATGGGACAATGATCCGACCCGTAGATGTCTTGTAAGTGTACCACATCCTGAACGGATTCCATCAGCTCATCTGAGACAAAGAAGTAGTCCAGCCGCCAGCCGCGATTCTCCTTCCGCTTGTACAGCCGGTTGCTCCACCAGGTATAGCTGCGCTTGTCGGGATACAGCGCCCGATAGGCGTCCGTCAGACCTTCCTCCAACAGGGTTTCCAGGTCAGAGCGCTCGTCTGAAGCATAGCCCTGATTGGCCCAGTAGAGCCGTATATTTGTAAGCGCTCCATAATCCACCGACTGTAAAAAAGTACTGACCTGTGAGAAAATAAGAGAAAGTATCAAAAGTCTTAGAAGTCTTAGAAATCTGAGAAGTCTCGCAGGGGTAAAAAATGAGCAATCAATATCAGAAATTAAAAAAGCAGCACTACCTTAGCCTGCTGCAGGAGTGCGCCCGCAGTGGAAAAAACAAGCGGGAATGGTGCGCACAGGCCGGTGTGAAATATTCAACCCTCATGAGATGGCAGGGGCTGCTGCGGGATGAACTGGCAGGAGAAATTCTTTCGGGCCAGGAGATTGTTCCGGTACAGATCCAAAAGTCAGGTGAAGAAGTACTTGCTTCCAAATCGTCTGCAGACTGCTGTGCAGACGAGGCAGGGACAGCTGGTATCTGTATCGAAAAGGGAGAAGTTCGCATTTATCTGCCGGCAGATGTGCCAATGGAATATCTGGTCAAGCTGGTGAAAGGGCTGGCTTAAGATGCTGGGAGATATCCGACAGGCCAAGAACGTGTATATTGTCTGTGGCTACACCGATATGCGCAAGGGATTGAACAGTCTGGTCCCTTTTGTGCAGCAGAACTTTGGGATAGATCCCTATTCCAGCAGCCTGTTTCTGTTCTGCGGCAAACGCTGTGACCGGCTGAAGGCGCTGCTGTGGGAACCAGACGGCTTTGTGCTGTTGTACAAGCGGCTGGACAATGGCCGTTACCAATGGCCACGGAATGCCCGGGAAGTAAAGCCGCTGACCTGGGAGCAATTCACCTGGCTCATGCAGGGGCTGAATATTGAGCAGCCCAGGGCGATCCGTCCCGGACGCCCGAAAGAACTGGTATAATT
>NZ_NFHX01000055.1:0-3233 GCF_002161515.1 Faecalibacterium sp. An58 | reverse complement strand
AGCGGTGCGCCAGTAGTGGGCACTTGTCCCCACTGCGGCTCAGAGGTGGCCGAGCGGGAAAAAGGCTGGTTCTGCACGAGCCGCGAGTGCCGCTTTGTGATCTGGAAGGATAACGCCTTTTTTAACTGCCTCGGGAAGCGCCCTACTCGGCAGGTGGTGGATAAGTTGCTGCGGGACGGCCGCGCCCGCCTCAAGGACTGCAAGAGCCAGCGCACCGGCAAGACCTACAACGCCTCTGTCCTGATGACCACCGAGGCCGATGGTCGGGCCAAGTTCAGCTTGGAATTTGAGAACGGGGGTGCACGATGATGCAGGATGTTTTGGACCGTTTTCTCGCCGCCGAGAGCGATGTATATCTGATTTTGCAGCTCAAAGATGGGCCGGAGACGGCAGATGTGCGGTTTGAATCCTTTGCCCGTCTGGAGCAGATGGGCAAGGCGCCGAACCCCGCCCATTACGAAGTGGTCTACTTCGCCAATACCCCGGCGTACTTTTACGGCATGAGCAACGCGGAGGCGCTGGAGGAGCTGTACCTTACGTTCAATTTGAGGCGTCCGTCGGATTTCAAGGGACACAGCCTTTCGGTCAGCGATGTGGTCGTGCTGAACCGCGAAGATCAGGCCGGGGCGTTCTATGTGGACAGGATCGGTTTCAAGGAGCTGCCGGGCTTTTTGGAGCAGATGAAAGAGGCGGCCCGGCCCCAAAAGTCGGTGGCCGCACAAATAAAGCAGGCCAAAGAGGCCGCACCCAAGGCCAAAACCAAGAAGCATAAAGAGAGGGACGTACGATGAAAAACTTCACCTATGAGGAAATCAACCTGATGGCCCTTTACAATACCGGCAATCGGGAGCGGCTGATCGAAGTGCTGACCGAGATGCGCAGCTATCTCACCTGGTCGGAGGCAGAGCTGCGGGACCTGACCGACAGCACCCTGGACAAGCTGGCCGGCATGACCGATGCCGAGTTTGACGCGCTGGAACTGTATCCGGATTTTATCTGAGAGGGAGAATCTATGGCAGACGAAAAAGACAACAAATGGCAGTGCTATATCATCCCCGACCTGGCCACCTGGACCGGTGCGGCAGGAAGCAAGCCCTACACACCCATTGAGTTTTACGACAGCTACGAGCAGGCCGCAGCCCGCTTCCAGGAGCTGCGGCAGCAACCCTACAACAGCGAAGAAGTGCCGGGTGCACGGCTGACCTTTGGGGTCCAGCGGGAGGAACCGCCCAGCGCCGCCGACCTGCTCCATGTCCGCCAGGGCCAAAACTACCTGGTGGACGATTATACCCGGATGGCGTCCCTCAACCAAAGCCCCGAGGTCATGGACATCCTGCGGCAGATGCGGAAAGACCTGGGTTTTGACCGGGTCCGCGCCTATGAACCGGGCGCGATGGAGCCGAAAGATGTTGCTTTCAGCCGCTGGAAACATCCCCTCAAGCCGATGGCGAGAAAATCGGTGCTGAAAGAACTGAGAGAATCGCGCCCCAAAGAAACTGTGGTCAAACCGCCCCGCAAGCACAAAGAAAGGGGCCGGGAGTAACGAAGGGAGGCAAAATGTCTCAAAAAACACTCTACTATGCGCAACTCGCCGAGGACACCGCCCGCCGCCTGACCGGAAGCTGGGAGCGCTGGGCGGGCTTTTTGGCGACAGCCGGCAGGCTGTACAAATATCCCTACCCCGACCAGCTCATGATCTACGCCCAGCGGCCCGACGCCACCGCCTGCGCGTCTTACGATGTCTGGAATGACCGGATGAACCGCTATGTCCGGCGCGGGTCCAAGGGCATCGCCCTGTTGGACGATACGGGCGACCGGCTGCGCCTGCGGTATGTGTTCGATCTGGCCGACACCGGCACCCGGCAAAACTCCCGTAACCCCTGGCTGTGGACGCTGGAGGACCGGCACAGGATTCCGGTGGCGGCTATGTTGGAGCGCCGCTACGGCACTGACGCGGCAGACCTGCCCCAGCAGTTGGCAGATGCAGCGGGACAGTTGGCAGACGCCTACTGGGCCGGCCACGAGCAGGAGATTGGCGGCATCCTTGCAAATTCCATGCTGGAGGAGTACGATGAACTCAACAGAGGGCTTGCCTTCAAACGGGCCGTTACCGCCAGCACCACCTTCGCCCTCCTGTCCCGGTGTGGGTACGCTCCCGAAACACATTTTGGCCCGGAGGAATTAAAAGCTGTTTATGAGTTCAACACGCCGGCCACCGTGGCCGCCCTGGGCACCGCCGTCAGTGAGAGCAGCCGCGAGGTGCTGCTGCAGATCGCGGCGGTGGTCCGGCAGGTGGAACGCGACATCGCAGAAGAAAGGAGACTTTGGGATGAGCAGCATGAATATCGAGTACAGGCGCAACGGGGATTATCTGGTCCCGAACATCGAACTGAACCAGCCGGAGAAGCCCTTGGGCAAGTACGGCAGGATGCGGAAAAGCTATCTGAAGGAGAACCGGCCCGTCCTTTACAACCACCTGCTGCTGAGCGGGAAACTGTACCCGCACCTGGCGGAGATCGACCAGACGGCGAAGCAGCGGCTGGAACAGATGATGCCACAACTGGCGGAGGCGGCGGGCGCTACAGAGGAACTGAAAGCCCGCGACCCGATGCAATGGACGGGCCGGATGAACGCCTGCAAGGCTCAGGCCGAGGAAGTGATCCGGAACGAGTTGATTTTCAACTGAGTTTTTTCGCCACTGAGGCGGAGCAAATCGCACAGATCGACCAGCGAGCGGAGACCGAACAAGTCTCCGCTTTTTCTTTTTCCGAGGCGGATTGGCGGGCGGCCCTGGCCTCCGGCAGCGGGTTTGCGAACGGAAAAGAACGTATTGCGGCCTACTATGCTGAACATCACAGCGCCAAAGAGCGAACCGCCTTTCTGAAGCAGGAATACGGTACTGGTGGCCAGAGCTGGACGTTTCAGGATGGCAGTAATGGCTTCCTCGACTACGATGCCAGGGGCATCAAGCTGCGTTCATATCCCAAAGGACAGGAGCAACGTCTGAAATGGTCGGAGGTAGAAAAGCGCATCCACGTCCTGATTGCCACGGGGCAATATCGGGACGAGGCGGAGCAGACGGTTCCCACGGAAGGCGAAATTCTGCGGGAAAAACTGGCCGAGCGCGGCATTGTGAACGGCCAGCTTGTAGATCCGGAAAAGCTGGATAGCGACCCTTTTATTCGGCAGGTGGTGGCGGATGCTGAGGCAACTAAGGAGACTGTTTCCGCCCA
>NZ_NFHX01000054.1:0-3654 GCF_002161515.1 Faecalibacterium sp. An58 | reverse complement strand
CAGCAGCGGGACGCGGCGCAAGTGGAAGTGGAAAAGCCTTTCCCCAAAGAAGCGGAGCTGGCTGAAAAATCCGCCCGTCTGGCCGAGCTGGACACCTTGCTGAACATGGAGGGCCGCCCTGAGTCGGAGCAGGACATATCTGAAGCTGAACTGGATGAACGGAGCGAGGGACACCGCCCGTCGGTCCTAGCCGGGCTGAAAGCCGCCGCAGTCGAGAAATCCGCACCGAATAAGCAGCATAAAAAGGAGGCTGAAAGATGACCAATGAACAGTGGAACACCACCCTTTACAAGCAGATGTTTGCGGAACAGGAGCAGTTCCGGGACTGGCTGCTGGCCCAGCCGCCGCAGGAGATTTTGAACCACGCCTATGAATATGTCATGCGGGAGGACATTCTGCTCTCGCTGGAGTACAACGACCTGACCGATGCCCAGGCGGCGGCTTTGCTCTCATCGTCCTCACCGCTGGCCGATGTTTATGCAGAATTTGACAAGCTGGAAAGCAGCCACATGGAGGAGATTTGGAGCTGTATCGAGAGCCGGGCGGATGCTCTGCAGGCCGGCCTGCTGGAGCGAGCTAAGACTTTGATCGACGAGTTCTGCGCCTATGAGTATGCTTCGCAGGCGGATTTCAGCGACTTGAGCAGGGTCAACATCGCCTACACCACCGTGGGCGATGAGGATATCCCGTTGCAAGTCCATGTGGACCTTGAAGGTTACAAGATCGAGCGGAAGCTGGATGGCAAGCCTCTGGATGCCCGGCAGTACAGTTCGCTGCAGGAACTGATCGAGAATGAGCTGGAAGGGCTGGATTTTCAGGAGCTGGTGGCGGTGAGCGATGCGGAGATTCAAACAGCCCTGGCCTCTGCAAAGAAGGAAGCTGCCTTTGCTGAGCTGCCGGTCTACCGGCAGAACGCGGCCTACGCCAGCGAGCACGGGGAGCTGGAGCAATACCGCGTTTCGCATCAGGCCAACATCGCCTGCAAGGAGGCCATTGAGCAGAGTATTGACCAAAACTATGACGGCAGACGCCTTGCGAAGGGGACCGCCGACAAAGTGATGCAGAAGTTCGGCAGCGAACGGGTGATGTACGTCCTGGCCAACACCATCCAGCAAAAGGGATGGGACGGGCGTTTCCATCCCTATAACAAGGATTGGGCCAAAACAGTGGACATCCCGCCCAACCCGGATTCGTTTGGCTTTGAGAGGAACTGTGAGTTTGTGGTGGACAGCCACGCCGGCCTGACCGACCTGTTCGTAAGCCAGGCGCGGCGGGAGGTAGAACGTCAGCCCCGCGCCTCTGTCCGGGAGCAGCTCAAGCAGGCGCAGGAGAAGGTAGAGAAGAAGTCACCTGTGCAAGCCTCACCCAAAAAGAAGGAGCCGGAGCGGTGAGCCAGCCCAAGCGAAAGCGCGGCGTTCAGCTCAATTTCCGCGTCTCGGAGGAAGAGTTGGCGGCGATTGAAAGCAAGATGGAACAGCTTGGCATCTTCAACCGGGAAGCCTATCTGCGCAAGATGGCGCTGGATGGGTACGCCGTCCGGCTGGACCTGCCGGAACTGAAAGAGCTGCTCTCTCTGCTGCGCCGGCACAGCAGCAACCTCAACCAGCTGGTGCGCCGGGTCAACACTACCGGGCGGGTTTACGAGGCGGACCTGGAGGATATTATCAAGAGACAGAGCGAACTTTGGGAGGCCATTGGCCAGATACTGACCCGGTTGGCAGAAATCTCATAAGGTTGATATGTTGTCATGAAGTAACCGATGTTAGTTAGTCGATTCTCCAATTACTATGGTGCAAAAGTGTAGTTGGTGATATACTGGGCTTCTGTACGATTATTTATGATTTGCCTCGATGATAGTACTTTCAATTGTATATTACTTTTGTTATACTATATTTAAATCCAAAACGAAGAATACAAAAGAGGAGGATAAAGCATGAAAAAGCTGGTGAGTATAGTCATGGCTATTGCGTTAGGTGTTTCTCTAGCCGGATGCGGCGGTAGAGCATCAGCTGAATCAGTAGTGGAGGATGCCATCCAAGCATTTCAAAATGCGGATGCTGAAGCAATTGAGCAGTACTGGGGTGACACAGACTTCAGCAGCTCAAATGGAACTGCTGAGGAAGATGCGTATACCCAGCAACTACTGGAGCAACTAGCAGAGAACTTGTCTTATCAAATTACCGAATCGACTGAAAATGAAAATGCGGGTACTGCCACGGTAACAGTAGAGTTTACGAACATTGATATGAGCGCAGTTCTGGCCGAGTGGATGGGAGAAATTTTCTCTCAGGCACTAGGCTATGCTTTCCTACCGGCTGAGCAGCAACCCAGCGAAGAAGAACTCAGTACTATGTCCATGGAAATCCTAAATTCGATCATGGAGGAACACACTGATGATAAAGTGACCAACACCGTAGATGTTTCTCTGAATCTTGTGGACAATGCATGGAAGATTGACCCGTCTGATACGGTCGTCAATGCCATGATGGGCGGTTTAATGGATTCTTTCTCCTTGTTAGATGAGTCCTTCGACACAGCAAACACGGTCGAAGCACCTGTAGAACCGGCGCGAGTCAATCCTGCAACATTGGGAGACTACACAGTAGAGATTAAGTCTGCCACAATCACGCAGGATTATGCCGGAAATCCTGCCGTGGTCATCGCCTACTTATGGACCAATCAAAGCAATGAGACCGCTTCCCCATTCTTTTCGGTTGCGACTTCTGTATTTCAGGATGGGGTTGGTCTGGATTCTGCAATTATTATGGATGATTCAGTATATGACAGCAGTATGCAGACGACTGATGTACGTCCAGGAACTACAATCGAGGTACAGGAGGCTTTTGAGTTGAATAACGCTACCTCGCCCATCGAGGTGGAAATCACCGAGGCATTCCTTTGGAACGATCCGGCAGAGATTGCTTATATGCAATTTACCTTCGATTAAAGTAAAATAATAGAGTCTATGTTTATGCACTTCTAGCCGAGCAAATGTCTGTTTGATGGTTATTCTTTAGTAGAAAATTATTTTGAAGAAGGCCTGGAGGATATTGCAAAGCACCAGGAACAGCTCTGGGAAAGTGTGCGTGAAGTTCTGACCCGGTTGGCATCTCTTTCGTAATGTGGCGGGAGGTCTGGCGTTGGCTGGCCTCCCGCTTTTTATTTGTGACATCCTTGCATTCTGTTTAAAAAGCAGGGATAATAAGGGTAAAGCGGAGGTGATGACCGTGTTGACATTTCAAGCAGTATTGGCCATTTTCGGAGACTATTTGTCAAAAGACCTGGAGGAAGAAGTCCTCCCCTGCCGCCGAGGCTATGTTCGCGTCTCCTGGAACGGAGAAGATCGCGATTGTGTGGATGGGGTCCTTTGCCGGACACCGGAAGAATTGTTTGACCTGTTGCTGATTGACTGCATCGGATACGAGGAAGTTAGCCTTACAAAAGGAAACAGGGAGCTGAACGAATCCGATGAGGCAATCATTCAAACGATCCGCGACCACTATTGGGCGGAGCGCAAAAAGGAGGAAGAACGGTGATCTTTTTACTCAGGTTCATGCTGAAACTTCTTTTTGCTCCGGTGAGCCTTGTTTTGGCCCTGTTCGTCTGGTTTTTCACCTGGCTGGTGTGCGTGTCCAGCGTGGTGCTGGGCCTGGC
>NZ_NFHX01000053.1:0-3838 GCF_002161515.1 Faecalibacterium sp. An58 | reverse complement strand
TCCTCCTTATGGTGTATAAAAGATAGAGACCCAAAACAGGTTCAAAGGAAGGTCCTTTCCTTTGTGTGCCTATCATAACATACCCCCCCCGGTGTCAAGACCCAATTTTCATTTTTGCCATTTTTTCTTTATTTTCTTTAGTTCGTGTATTCTAACTTCGGAGGCAAAACGAAAAGCGCCTGCAAAGCAGGCGCTTTTGTTGCAGCAAGTGTTTAGCGGGCAGGTTTGGCTGCGCGCAGGGCGAGGCCCACCACAAGGCCCGCCAGGGCCGGGCAGACCCAGCCGAGGCCCAGCGAGAACAGGGGCAGATACCGCCCGGCGGCCTCCAAAAGGCCATGCAGGGGGAGCAGGGCCTGCGCCCCGGCGGGCAGGGCGTGCAGAAGGTCCAGCAGCGCCGCCGGAAGGGTGAAGGCGGTCACACTCACATAGACCCGGCGGTCGTTGTCAAACCACCGGCCCCCCAGGGCCAGCAGGATCAGGGTGATGGCCAGGGGATAGAGGAACATCAGGACCGGTGTGGCCCATGCAATGATGGTCTCCAGGCCGAAATTGGCCGCACCAAAGGAGAAAAGGCAGAACCCGACCGCCCATGTACGGTAGCCGGGGCCATGGGGGAACAGCTGGCAGAAGGTCTGGGAACAGCTGGTGATCAGCCCCACCGCCGTTTTCAGGCAGGCAAAGGTGACGGTCACCGCCAGGATCACGGCCCCGAATGCGCCGAAATAGTGCCGGGCAATGGTGAGCAGGGCCTCGCCGCCGTTGGAGGCCGCCGGATAGACCCCGCGGCTTTGGGCGCCCACCACAGCGACCGCCAGGTAGATCACGCCCATCAGGCCGCAGCCCAGGCATCCCGCGGCCACCGTGTTGACGGCGATGGCCCCCGGCTCGGTGACGCCCAGGTCCCGGATCACGTTGACCACCACGATGCCGAAGGCCAGCCCCGCCAGGGCGTCCATGGTGTTGTAGCCCTCCAAAAAGCCTCCCACAAAGGCGGACTGGGCATAAGCGCCCTGCGCCTGGGCCGCCGAGACCGGGCCCATGGGATGGATCAGGGCGGCGGCCAGCAGGACCCCCAGGCAGACCAAAAACAGCGGGTTGAGCACCTTGCCCACCCAGGTCAGGATCTTGCCCGGGCGGAGGGAAAAGCCCAGCACCACCGCAAAAAACACCAGCGAAAAGACCGCCAGCGCCCCCTGGCTGCCGCTTCCGCCCAGGGCCGGGGCCACGCCCGTTTCAAAGGGGACGGTGGCACACCGGGGGATGGCAAACAGAGGCCCGATGGTCAGGTAGAGCACACAGGTAAAAAACAGGCTGTACCGGGACCCCACCCGGCGGGTGAGGGCTGCCAGCCCGTCACAGCGGCTGATGCCCAGAGCCGCCACCCCCAGCAGGGGCAGGCCCACGCCGGTGACCAGCAGTCCCGCAGCGGCGGCCCACACGCTGCCGCCCGCCTGCTGACCCATGGCGGCGGGAAAGATCAGGTTGCCCGCCCCGAAAAACAGGCCGAACAGCATACTGCCCACCGCCAGCATCTGCCGGAAGGTCAGGTTCTTTTTCATGGAACACACCCTCTTGTGTATCAGAATGGTTTCATGATAGCACACCGGAAGATGAAAGTAAATAATGACCGCTACAAAAAAGCGCGATTTATTCGTCAGACCAGGAGAGGAGGCGCTTTTTGCGCAGCAGGTAATAGCCCACGCCGGCGATGTCGGCCAATGCCCAGCCGATGGGCACCGACCACCAGATGCCCACCACGCCCAGCGGGGTCGCAGACAAAAGATAGGCCAGGGCCACCCGGGTGCCCAGCGAGATGACCGTGAGCACCACGCTCATGCCGGGGCGGCCCAGGGCGCGGTAAAGCCCGTACAGCAAAAACAGGCAGCCAATGCCAAAATAGAAAGCGCCCTCAATATGCAGGTAACGCACCCCCTCGGCGATGACGGCGGCTTCTCCCGCGTCCACAAACAGGCCCATCAGCGGCGCGGCAAAGACCCACACCAGAGCCGACAGCACCACCCCAAACCCGATGGAGGTGAAGGCGGCCCCTTTCAGCCCGGCCCGGATGCGGCCGGCGTCTTTGGCGCCGTAGTTCTGTGCGATGAAGGTGGAGAAGGCATTGCCAAAGTCCTGCACCGGCAGATAGGCGAAGGAGTCGATCTTGACCGCCGCCGCAAAGGCCGCCATGACGGTGGGGCCAAAGCTGTTGACCAGCCCCTGCACCATCAGGATGCCGAGGTTCATCACCGACTGCTGGATGCAGGTGAGGAAGGAGTAGCTGGCCACCTCTTTCAGGCAGGCGGGCCGCAGGCGCAGGTATTTGCCCAGGCCCCGGAACTCGGTGCGGCGGGCCAGGGTATAGATCAGGATGCCGATGCCCGACACATACTGGGAAATAACGGTAGCCTCGGCGGCGCCCCCCACGCTGCGGCCCAGGCCCAGCACAAAATACAGGTCCAGCACAATGTTCAGGCAGGCGGACACCGCCAGAAAAGCCAGAGGGACCACACTGTTGCCCACCGCCCGCAGGAACGATGCGAAATAGTTGTACAAAAAGATAGCCGGAATGCCGGTAAAAATGATGGCCAGGTACTGGCGCATCAGCCCCCACACCTCGTCGGGCACCTGCAGGAATACCTGGATCCAGTCCAGACAGGCAAAGGACAGGATATTCAGCACCACCGCCACCACAGCGATCAGCGCAAACGAGGATACCAGGCTCTCGCGCAGGCCGTCGGGGTCCCGGCGTCCGAAATACATCGAGAACAGCGCCCCGCTGCCCATGCACAGGCCCAGCAGGATGGAGGTCAGGAAGGTCATCAGCGAGTAGGAGGAGCCCACCGCCGCCAGGGCGTTGGTGCCCACAAAGCGCCCCACGATCAGGGTATCGGCCACGTTGTAGCATTGCTGCAGCAGATCCCCCAGGATCATGGGGATCGCAAACAGCAGCATGGAACGCATCACCGGCCCCCGCGTCAGGTCCTGGTTCATGGCTGTCATCTCCGTTTCTATTCGAAAGTTTTATCTTACGTTTCGAAATGATTATAGTCCCGGCGGCACGGGATGTCAACAGCAGGTTTCTTTTTGGGGCCAAACATGCTATAATAACCCCCGAAAGACAGACAAAGGGGGTTTTTCACCATGTTTCTGGAAGGGTTGGACAGCCTGGACCGTCAGATCGTCCAGCTGCTGATCGAGAACGCCCGGATGTCCTATTCCGATATCGGGCAGGCGGTGGGGATCAGCCGGGTGGCGGTCAAGGCGCGGATCCAGGCGCTGGAGCAGCGCGGGGTGATCGAGGAATACACCACCATCATCAATCCGCAGAAGATCAGCGGCGCGGTCAGCTGTTATTTTGAGATCGAGACCCGCCCCGACACCCTGGCCCAGGTAACGGCCCTGCTGGCGGCCAACGAGACGATCACCCAGATCTACCGGGTCACCGGCAAGGACAAGCTGCACGTCCACGCGGTGGCGGCCTCGGGCGAGGAGATGGAGCGCCTGATCCGTGAGGTCATCGACCCCTTGCCAGGGGTACTGAGCTGCAGCTGCAACATGATCCTCTCCCGTATCAAGGACATCAAGGGCCTGCGGCTGTGAGCGCCCGGCAGCCCGAGCGGCGCTCTCGATTCCACTCTGTATATAACACGCCGATTATTCCGCGCAATCATCCTCCTTTTGCCCGCGTGCAGGCAGAAGGAGGATTTTTTCGACACGCCAAACAATGCGGGGGCCGGCTTTGCAGCCGGCCCCCGCAGAGGGACCCTATCTTTCGTGACGCAAAAGTTCTTTTGTTTTGGTGCGATCAACAACAGAAGGAATATTGGTTCTATTCCTC
>NZ_NFHX01000052.1:0-3996 GCF_002161515.1 Faecalibacterium sp. An58 | reverse complement strand
CGCTCCGACACGGGCGGGCCAGATACGGGTGTGGTGCTGTCTGCCAGCAGGCTATTCAGGATGGTTTCGATGGCACAAACCTTCTCATAGGTCTGCTGTGCGAGGGTGGGTTTCGTTTTGTTCATAGGCATTACCTCCAAATTTGTTCTTTGTGTTTTGTGATTTATGCCAGCCGGTTAGAGTTTCTGCATTTAATCCAGGCAGATGACCTGCAGGATTTCCCCATCGACCGTAATAAACTTTTGGTGACTGTTCAGGAATTTCAGCACATACTGCAAATCGCCCAGCGAGAGGGAAGCAACAGAGAGTTCCTTGCCCAATCGAAAGAAAACCATTGGGCCAATCAGGTAACGTTTACCGGCCACACACGATACTTTCCCGGGAGAATAACTCATCATAATGGGCATATCGGGCAAACCAAACAGAACATCGGCCTTCTGAAAATCAGGATGATAGTCTTGCGCATTCTCCATACGAATGATGGATAAAGGAATCTCCGGGCCAGTAACTACCAGATAGCCGTTTTCCTGCTGGGTCATAGTGCAATCCAAATCATACACGTCGTAAAAGAATAGTCTGGACACATAAGCCTCCAGCGCCTCCATTGCCTCTAATTCTTCTGAAAAAGTGCTGTCCATCTTCTGTTCGTACATTGAATGTCCTCCTGTCTCTGCATCGTGCCAGCAGGTCAGCGTTCCTGGCTGCGCTGGCGCTTTTTCTGCCACTGTTCCAACAGCTTGATGATGGTGTCCTGCATCTGCTTGGGGGTGTAGGATTTCGGGAAATACTTGCGCAGCACATCGTTTTTGATGGTCACACGGTCCATTTCGGCCTTCTTTTCCTCGCCCATGATGTCGAAGATGGCATCGTAGGTGCACTTGCCTTCCTGGCTCAGCTTCTTGATGCGCTGGGCCTGGGAAAGGGACGGTGCGTTCTGGGTATCCTGCATGGCCTCCAAAAAATCCCGCTGTTCGGCAGCCGTCAAATAGGACAGCTCCACAGCGGGATTGAAGGAGATTTTCTTTTGGTCCACCAGGTCCAGAAGTTCGGGGATAAGGTTGGTCAGGCGAATATAACGACGCACCGTATCACCACTAATCCCTTGCCCTTTAGCAACTTCATCATCGCTTCGGAACTTCGCCGCAACTTGCGGCGAAGTTAAATCCGACCTAGCACCTTGATTTTTTATAGCTTCCAGCTTCATTTTGTAGGCAAAAGCCCGTTCACTGGGCAGGATGTGTTCGCGCTGCAAATTGCTGTCCACCATGTGGATCACCGCCTCATCGTCGCTCATGTTCCGCACGATCACCGGCAGGGTTTTCAGCCCGGCCAGCTCTGCCGCGTGCTGGCGGCGGTGCCCCGAAATGATCTCGTAACCTCCTTCCGGCCGGGGCCGGGCAATGAGCGGGGCCAACACGCCGAACTGAGCCACGCTTTCCACCGTCCGCTGCATGGCCTCATCGTCCAACACCTTGAACGGATGGTTTTTGAAGGGATGCAGGTCCGTAATGGGGATTTGCTGGATCTGTTCGGTCTGGGGTTTCTGTGATGTCGCGTCGTTTTTTGTTCTGAAATAGTCTATCACCTCCCAACAGAAAAGGCCCAGAGAAAGCTCTGGGCCAAACTTTTATCCGGTTTTGAAATCATGCTGTACCCTGGCAGCATAGGAACTGTGCATGGTCATGGGTGCGTTGTAGAGCGCAGCCAGCAGGTATTGCCGCATATTCCGCACAAGGGTGGTGTTCTCTTTGAGGCACATAAGGACGAACCGCAGGTGATCGCTGTTCAGCTTCATGAGCTGAGCTTTCACAACCTCGGCGGGCTTATCGTCGCCCGCGATGCGGATGAGGCGGCGCTTGCTGCACACGGTATCCACCAACAGTTCCAGCATCTCACGCAGCATATCCTCATCTTCGGGATTGGCTTTCATCAGAGCATCGAGGCCAAATTCTTGAAAAAAATAATCCTGATACCGGGTGCGGTCATCTTTCCCTTCGGATTCCGTTCCGGCGGCCACGTCCGAAAGGAAAGGATCAGTCTCACTCAAGTCAGTATTGTTTTGATTATTCTTAATTCCTCGTGATTTTAACGATTCAACAGTCGCGTTTTTCACGGTTCCAGAATCGTGATTTTCACGATTCTGGATTCGTGGTTCTGACGATTCAGAAATAAAGTTTTTCACATAGATCAGGCTGGGTTTTCCAAGGCCCCGGCGTTTGCGTTCGATCAGGCCACAGCTTTCCAACTCCTTCATGAGCTTGGTGGCCTTGTTGTCCGCACAGTAGAGCGCTTCCATGATTTCTTCTGTCGTGAAGATGATGTATACCCGGCCGGTATCATCCGTCCAGCCGTTCTTGACTGAAAGTCCCATCCGATCCAATAAGAGGCCATACAGGATTTTTGACTCCGCAGAGATACCGCGGAATCTGGGGTCTACAAAGAGAGCTTTGGGCAATCTATAAAAGGAAAACAGGTCGGCCTGGCCGCCGTAAAAGTAGTCCAACATAGCGTCTCCTTTCCTCCGATTGGGCGCAAAAAAGAGCACCCTGATTTTGGCATGAATCAAGGTGCCCTTTTTATTGAAAATTTCACTTTCTTTGTTCTCTTACAGCCGGTCCGATTGTAAAGAATTTTAGAAAAAAAGTTTTTATTCGAATCATCGTATTTATCGCATCTTCCAAGTACCAATCACGGGGGTGTGCACACGTACCGCTTGGGAGAGCGCTTGAATGGCATTCAAGAGGTCAGCGGTTCGATCCCGCTTATCTCCACCAAACGCGAAAAGCCTTGAAAACACTACGTTTTCAGGGCTTTTCTTTTTTCACAAGCGGCACAAAGCAAAGGGCATTTCTCGACTGCGCCCGAATCAGCTATACCCCTTGCGATATTGATTTTGGCCTAATTTCGACTTATTTTTATAAAACGCAATCCCAGTTTGTGTATGCCATTCAGCCGCCTGCATCTGCACTCAAGCAAGCAGTACCCCCGAAGGTCTATATTGTTTCCCGCATTATCTTACAGGGTAGTCCCTTTATAAAGGTCAGCAAAGTCCCGTTGCAGTGCCTTGCTCTCGTCGGGGTAATTCCACTATAGGTGTTCACATGGATCGCTACTTGGTTGTTGTTAGTGCAGCGTCGCTGGATGGACTCCAGCTCTCAGACGTCCAGCACTTTGTCCAGTTCCTTTTTCGTGGGCCGGGTCGATAGCGCCGGGACATTGTTCAGTGGACCATTGATTTCGTATTCGGGGAAATTTTCTTCTCGCTGATTTGTGTTGCCCTTCACCATCTCACCAAGTTACAGACATATCTGCATACCTGGCAAGCTCGCTGGCTTTCTGGTAGCCGCGTTCGGACACAATTTTATATTCTCCGGCTTTTTGGGGACGGATGACATTGGGTTGAGTAACGCCCTTGCCCTTCATTCTTTTTCTGCTGTTCAAAAGCCTTCATTTTACCGTCATATGCCTAAGCGTTATCTCCTTTCTGAAGCTCGTTCAGCTGTTGGCTATGGTCATCCAGATATTCCCGATGTACAGGCGTGGATATGATCGAAGCACCTGGGAGCTACGTCCACCCGCCAATCTCCATGGCAATGCCAACGCCCAAATCTTCGCTGGTCGTGGTCTTTCCTGCACCTCCCTTCTGGTTGACAATGGCAATTACAGTTGCTTTTGGGGCCACATCGTCCTTCATCTTTTTCATCTCTCATTTATAATCATCATTTCGATTGATGTGATGATGGATGTATGTTACAATAATGGTGTTCATTTTGCTTCTGTGGAGGTTCCATACATGAAAAGCAAACAGCCACCCTTTGAAATCACACACCAGATCATTGACAACGTGGCGCAGATTGCCGAGCTGGTGGGCCGGCTAACTGCTGTCAGCTCACTGCCTGCAAACCCCACTCTGCGCCGGTCCAATCGGATTCGGACCATTCACGGCTCTCTGGCCATCGAGCAGAACACGCTTTCTCTTGAGCAGGTCACGGCTGT
>NZ_NFHX01000051.1:0-4848 GCF_002161515.1 Faecalibacterium sp. An58 | reverse complement strand
AAGCCGGCCCCCGCATTGTTTAGCGTGTCGAAAACGACACGCTCCAGGGGGAACCCATTTCTGCGCGCAGCCGCGCGGCAGAAATTCTTTCCCCCTGGTATCCCCCTGGGGACAAAATTTGCCGTCGAACCGCGCACTCGCCGCAAGGCGGCTCGCACACTCTCTCCGTCAAATTTCCCTGTATGTGTCCTGTCCATCCGCACATGTCGGCTGGACAGGACTTTTTTGATAGTTTGTGCGGCGGTCAAAAGGAAAAAATTAAAACTTGACGCAGGCCTCTGGATGTCGTACAATAAGGACAAGGCCTTATGGTGAGGCCTACAAAACTTTTGTTTTGGTGCGGGAAAAGGCCCCGGGTCCGCGTTCCTTTGCAGGAGCACGGCCTGGGGCCTTTTCTGTTTTGCGCTTCGTTATTCTTCAAATTCCAGATCCCCGGGCAGGATCAGATCCAGAGGGGCGCTGGGCTCGGCCACCAGACGGCGGCTCTGGTTGTAGATGGCCTTTTCCAGGGTGTTGCGGGCCAGACGGCCATTGCCGGCCGAACGGCTGTCGGCGGCCTGCCTGCGCTGGTAATACCCCAGCAGCGGGAAGGTGCAGCCGTCATCCAGACGGTACCCCCGCCCCGCCGCCAGAGACACGGTGATGTCCACCAGCTGGCTGGCGGTGTAGTCGGGGAACTCGATCTGGTTGGGGAACCGGCTGGCCAGGCCGCTGTTGGCCGTGAGGAACTGCTGCATCTCTTTGGTGTAGCCCGCCAGGATCACCACCAGATCTTCCCGGTGGTCCTCCATCCCCTTCACCAGGGTGTCGATGGCCTCCAGCCCAAAGCTGTCCTGCTGGCCCCGGTAGAGGCTGTATGCCTCGTCGATGAACAGTACGCCCCCCAGAGCGCTCTCGATGACGCTGTTGGTCAGGGGCGCGGTGTGGCCGGTGTAGCGGCCCACCAGATCCCCGCGGCTCACCTCCACCAGCTGGCCGCCCCGCAGCGCCCCGATGGCCTTGAGATAGCGGGCCACCAGCCGGGCAATGGTGGTCTTGCCGGTGCCGGGGTTGCCGGTGAAGATCATGTGCATGGACAGGCTGGCGGTCTTCATGCCGGCGGCGGCCCGGCGCTTTTGTACCTGGACATTGTCCGCCAGGCCGAACACATAGCTCTTGACCTCCTCCAGACCCACCAGGGCGTCCAGTTCCCGGCGCACCTGCTCTGCGCCGCCGTCGTAGACGGGGGGCAGCAGTTCCTCCAGAGGGGCGGGCACGCTGCCGTCGATGGAAAAGCGGAGCACGCCGTTTTCCACATCCAGTACGGCGGTGCCCCGGCGGAAGCTGTCATTCCGCAGGCAATACTCGCTCAGGGCCCGAAAGATCCGGTCGCAGCAGGCGGCCATCCCGCCGGCCCCCTCTCTGGGAACGGCCTGGGCCGCCACATAGTCCCGCACCGGCTGGCCGGCCTGCAAGGTCAGGGCCAGCTGGCGGGTGCAGCGCCGGGCCAGCTCGTTCAGCTGCCTGGCGGCCAGGGCCTGCAGGCTCTCGGGGGTAAAGGGCTGGGTCTGGCACACGTCCCCCAGGGCCGCTACAAAACCGGCCCCCAGCTTTTCCGCCATGGCCTGCCGCCCCTTGTGGGAGAAAAAGATCAGATACTTGCCCCGGGGGGTGATCCGGCTCACCGCGCCGGCGGCCAGGGCGCTGCCTGCGTCCACCAGGATGCCCTCCCGGTTGACCAGATACCGGCTGGCCAGGGGGGCGGCCCCCTTGACGGCCAGGTCGGCCAGGGTGCGCAGGAAGGCCGGGCAGCAGCTCTCGTAGTGCTCGAACAGGACCATCTCCCCGGGGGCGTTCAAGGCGGCGTACAGATCCTGCAAAAACAGCCGTTCGGTGCCCGGGTCGGGGTAAAGGGCCAGGTCCACCTGGGCGGCCTTGTCGCTCTGCAAAAGGCCCCGGGCGGCCATCAGGCGGGCAGTCTCCCGCAGGGCAAAGTGACGGCCTGTGCCCGCCGGCCCCCAGATCAGGAGGACGCTGCGGGCCTTCTCCCCTTCCGTCCCCAGCACGAAGGGGCGGCGCATGGCCCGCACCAGGCTGTCCACATAGGCGTCCTGCCCCAGCACCGTCTGCTTGACCTGGGCCGCCAGCCCCTCAAAGCTGCCCAGATGCTGGGCGGGGGTGTCGGCGGTGCCCTGGGCCAGCAGGCCGTCGGCCTCCATGTCCCGCAGCAGCTGGCGGCTGTCCTCCAGAGCGGCAGCGGTGGCGGTGTCCTGGGCCTTGAGGGCCTTGTTCTGCTTTTTCAGCAGGGCGTCCAGGGTGCGCTGCTGCTCCAGCAGGGCCTTGTTCAGGCTGTCGGGGTCGGCTCCCCTGACGGGGGATTTGGACGCCTTTTCCTTTTCCCCGCTTCCCTTGCCTCCGGTGCGCATCCTGCCCCCCGGGCCGAACACGCTGTTCATCAAATTTTCCCAATCGTCGTTGTAGCCCATCTTGTGCGGCCCTCCCTGTTTTGTGCTGCTTCCAGTATAGCGGGCCGGGGGATTTTTTGCAACTGGGAGAGGCTTTTGTATTTTTGTTTCCCGGCTCTTGCAAAGCGGCCCGGCGTCCTTTACAATAGAAGAAAAGGATCTGCAGGGCGCGCCGTTTCCGGATACGCCCTGGGCGCACGTAGAGAAGGATGTGACAGCAGTGAGCGTAAAGACCCCCAAAAGCCTGCGGGCCTATTATGACAGCGAGCGGTTTGAAAAGGAGTATCTGTACGACGGGCCTCTGGGTCCCGATTACAGCCGGGACGGCACCCGGCTGCGGCTGTGGGCGCCCACGGCCGAGCAGGTGCTGGTCAACCTTTACCGCCAGGGGGACAGGGGCTTTTGCATCGGGTCCCTGGCCATGGAACGGCGGGAACACGGCTGCTGGACCCTCTACCTGCCCGGAGACCAGCACGGGATGTACTATACCTTTTCGGTGCGGGTGAACGGTCAGGTGCGGGAGACGGCGGACCCCTATGCCCGGGCCGCCGGAGTCAACGGCAACCGCAGCATGATCGTGGACCTGCGCCGCACCGACCCGTCGGGCTGGCAGTTCGATCGCCGACCCGTCATCCCCCCGGCCCGGCGGGTGATCTGGGAGGTCAGCGTCCGCGACTTCTCCTGGGACCCGGAGGGCGGCTTTACACGGCCCTGGCGGGGCAAATACCTGGCCTTCACCCAGGAGGGCACCACCCTGTCGGGGGACGGCATCTATCCCACCGGCCTGAGCTATCTCAAACGGCTGGGGGTCAGCCATATCCAGCTGATGCCGGTGTTCGACTTTGGCAGTGTGGACGAGTCCCGCCCGGTGCGGCTGCAATACAACTGGGGGTATGACCCCACCAACTACAACGTCCCCGAGGGCAGCTATTCCACCGACCCCTACCACGGGGAGGTGCGGATCCGCGAGTTCAAGCAGATGGTGGCGGCGCTGCACCGGGCCGGCTTTGGGGTGGTGATGGATGTGGTCTACAACCATATGTACCGCCAGGAAAACGTGCTGAACGACACCGTGCCCTACTACTTTTTCCGTCAGAACCCCGACGGCACCCTGTCCAACGGCAGCGGCTGCGGGTGCGAGTTTTGCTGCGAGCGGCCCATGGCCCGCCGCTATATGATCGACTCCATCCTCTACTGGGCCAGGGAATACCACATCGACGGGTTCCGCTTTGACCTGATGGGCCTGTTCGATGTGGACACCATGAACGAGATCCGCCGCCAGCTGGACCGCCTGCCCCGGGGAGAGGAGATCCTGATGTACGGCGAGCCCTGGCAGGGCGGCCAAAGTATGCTGCGGCGGTACGAGGCGAACAAGGCCAATTTGCAGATGCTCAGCACCCGCATCGGGGTGTTCAGCGACGACACCCGGGACGCCATCAAGGGCAACTGCTTTGAGTCCCGCAGCCCCGGCTATGTGGAGGGCAAGCAGGACGCGTTCTGGGACATCGGCGCGGCGGTGGGGGCCTGGTGCCTCCACGACCGGGTCAACCCCCGCGCCCCCAGTCAGATCATCAGCTATGTGTCGGCCCACGACAACCTGACCTTGTGGGATAAGCTGCTGGCGGTGCGGTACAAAAAGCCCGATTACAGCGCCGCGCCCGACACCATACTGGCGCAGAACCGGCTGGCTGCCGGCATCTACCTCACCTGCATGGGCACCCCCTTCATGCAGGCCGGCGAGGAATTCGCCCGCACCAAAAAGGGCATCAAGGACAGTTACCGCTCCCCTGCCTCCATCAATCAGCTGGACTGGGGCCGGGCCGCCCGGTTCCATGGGCTGGTGGACTATTACCGGGGGCTGATCGCCCTGCGCGCCCGCTTCCCCCGCCTCGGAGACGGCAAGCTGGAGAGCACCCATGCCATCCAGTTCTTTTCCCTCGAGCCGCCCCTGGAGGGCTGGCATCTGGAAGCCGCCGAGGGGGACGGCGCCGCCTGGCCCGAGATCGCGGTCTTTTACAATCCCACCGCCGAATCGTGCACGGTGCCTCTGCCCGAAGGCCAATGGCGTCTGCTGTGCGACGGCGTCTCCTCCAGCCTGTGGCGCGGCGAGGAGATCATCCGCACCGGCTCCACCGTGCTTCTGCCTTACAGCGCCACCATTTTGGGACAAGTATAAGCTAAAATTGCATAAGCGCCCCGCATTCGCGGGGCGCTTTTTTGCTGCCTCCGAATCCCGGCGCCCAAAGTTAGAATATGCGAACTAAAGAAAATAAAGAAAAAATGGGAAAATTCAAAATTGGGTCTTGACACCGGGGGGGGTATGTTATGATAGGCACACAAAGGAAAGGACCTTCCTTTGAACCTGTTTTGGGTCTCTATCTTTTATACACCATAAGGAGGAAAA
>NZ_NFHX01000050.1:0-6040 GCF_002161515.1 Faecalibacterium sp. An58 | reverse complement strand
CAAGCATCAACGATGGCCCGCAGTCCCTCGGTGTAAATATCCGGGCCGTACTGCTGGAACTCCTTGAGGGCGGTGCTGACGCAGATGATCTTGTGGCTTGCGCGGACATGGTCGGTGCCGAGCTGCAAACCTGCCGCTTCGGTGGCGGCCAGGAAAGCGTGGGCCTCGGCGTCTTGGCCCACCAATTTAGCCCGCAGCTTTGCGCCTGCGGAGAGGGGCGTGGATGCGCCGGTTTGCTGGGCAAACACAAGGGCTTCTTCCTCTTTGGTCAGACCGGTGTAGACTCGGCAGACGATGGACAAGTCTTCGCCGCCGTTCAGAACCTTAAGGCCCACGATGGTGTGCTGGCCGTCAATCACGATGTAGCGCCCTTCCCGGTAGCTGACCTTGGGCGGGTTGACTACGATGCCATTAAATTCGGCCACCATCTGCTTGACCTTGCTCATTTGCAGTTTGCGCTGGTACTCAGCGGGAATCTCCAAAAAGGCGCTGTTGATGGCGATTTCTTTATAAGGATAGGTTCTCAGTTTCATTCAGTTCGTTCCTCCACTTCTTTTAGGTAATCCATCAGGCTCTGGGCGATCTTGGCCACCGCGGCCCGATTGTCAGGTTCGGTAAAAAGGTCGGGGTAATACTGGAAGGTCTGCTCCCACCGCTGCTTCAGGTTGTCCGCTGCAACTTCGATCTCGCACAGCATATCGCTGCCGGTGGCCCGGCGCTTGGCGTGATACCGGCTGGCCGCGATTTCCAGCAGCTGCTTATTGTCGATTTTCACCGGCGCAGGTACTGCAGGCTCGGACAGTGGTTCTGCAAGAAGCTCTGTCGGCCCGACATCTTTCAGGGCCTCAGTTTCAGTGGCTTTCGTCTCGATTTTGGGGGATACCACCTTCTCCTTTTTGCCTGCCTTTTTCTGCTCTTTTGGCTTGCAGAGTTCAGCGACCAGGGCGGGGCGTTCCTCCAGCGAAGCCTTGGCAATGGCGGCCACCGCCCGTTCCGTAGGTTTGATACTCCCGGTAAGTATCTCCTGCTTGATGCCAGGAGACACTTCTTCTGCCGCATCTACACCTTTTGAAAATTGACCTGCGCGGCGGACATATCGCTCATTTGTATTGTTTTCGCGGGCAATTCGCTCAGCAGTCCTCTCCGGTTTGTAGGTGTGGACATTTTGTCCACACCTAGTTTCGTCTCCTGAAGTAAAGCGGTTCCCGTTAAAATTTGTAGCAAGTTTTTCCGCCTCATACTGTTGTCCCAGCAAATATTTGAACTGTTCTGGCTTGAGATTTCTCCTGCCAAGCTGGTTTTTGCAAATCCAGACAATCGCTTCATAGCGGTTGTCAAACTCCTTTTCCAACACGGTGTACTTGATCTCGGGGTGATTCTTCAGAATCGCAAAGCGGTTGTGGCCGTCCACGATCAGGCCGTTCCAGACGATCAGAGGGCTGAGGATTCTGCCTTCTTCCAAAATGTTGGTTTCCAGCAGATTCAGCTCCTCAAAAGTCAGGGGCGGAATCTTGCTCTGGAACTCCGGATCAATCTTCAGCTGTCGCAGCATAGGCTTTGGCCTCCCTCCGGGTCGAGTCCCTGTGAGCCGCAGGCTGGACATAGTAGTCAAACCCATAGCGGATCTGGCAGTAGGTGCATACATCCTTGGTCCGCTGGCGCAGGTCGGCACGGCGCAATGTCGTGCGCTTGGCATCCTGGAAGGAATGCAGACAGACCGGGCAGAGCGTAATAAGGGACGCGGTGTTGAGATTGCGTGTGTAGCTACGGCTCATCATTGACCTCCGTTTCTTTATAAATAGTGAATATAGGAAAATCCACCGGTTCGGAAAGCGTTTTCCAGCCGGCGGGCTGAAATCTTGTTTGGATTTCCTTCCCCCACTTGTCCTCGACGCCCCGGGGAGGTTGGGAACCTTCTGGCGGCGGATTTGCACCGCTCCATCGGCATTTCAGCCGCCCCGCCTTCTTTGTGGCCGGGCCGCGAGTTACGGAAGTATCATTGTCTGGAAGTACCAGAAGGTTGGGTATTCACTTTTCAAGGTCCACCAGTTTCGGGCTTGCCCCTCCGTTTGAGGGAGGCCCTTGCTGTGACTCTATGATACCTTAGAAGTTTTCGTTGCGGGAGTGACTGGTTGTCACAGTTTACTGTGACAGATTGTCACACTCTTTATAGTTCACGCTTAACTTTCTCTATCATTTCAACAGCTCTTTGCAATTCTGTTTTAACCGCGTCCAACTGTGAAGTTTTTCCAAGGATCAAATAATCCAACGACACATCGAATAAAATATGCAAATCCACTAACAATTCAATAGAACAAGTTCTTCTGCCATGCTCGATTGCCCTTAAATGGTCAAAACTAATTCTAACTTTCTCCGAAAGTTGTACTTGAGTATATCCTTTTTCCTCACGCAGGGATTTGATTCTCTTTCCACATTCAACAGGATCAAAGCGCATAGGTTTATCCTCCAGATTTTGACGTGTGTGTTGACGTGCAAAATCTGAAGGTCAGGGGTATCTAGCAATGTACGTTTCCCAATACTGGCGCATCTGTCACTCCCGTGGGGCGACGGAAGCGACAACCAGAAAGCAAATAAAAAGGCCGGCAGACAGCCGCAATTTCCCTAAAGGAAATCGCTTCCGTCTGCCGGTCTCGTCCGGCCTATAGCCGGTTCAGTCCTTGTCTAACAAACTTTTGACTCCCGAATTCCGTCCCTAAGGGCAATCTCCCAGTCCGACGCAGATACGGTATGTCTCATTCCATATTCAGTTTTACAGGTTCACAAAAATCAGGAAATTTCCTCCAATGCTTCAAAATGAATAGACGCCCTTGTGACGGTGACTTTGTTCTTCTCCATTTGGATCACCCAATGGCGGTCGCACTTCGAGCATTTGAGCAGCCCTGTCACAATGATTTTGCCGCGCATCAGGCGGGTGCCGCATCTTGGACAACTGGAAACATTCAAGTCTTTGGGTAAGTCCTTTTGCATGTCTCTGAACATCGTGTTGACCTCCTTATCGTTGGATGATGTCAAATGAGGGCAGAAAGCATTGTTCATTACAATGCCGCGATAAAGTGTCTGGCCTAAAATTTTATGCCTTTGCCCTTTGCCGGAGCATAGGCATCTTGTAAGCCGGTCCACATCCAAGCCGCCTTCTGATATTTGTTCAACGTTAGCGTGCAAAAACAATCGTATGAACGCATATTTTAGCGGAAGGCAGTGCTTGTACGTCTATTATAGCATACAGTTACACCAAAATCGCACCAAAAAAGCACCAAAATCACACCATTTTTACACCAAAATCGCACCAAAGCAAAAACCTACGCAAGTATGCCAAATTCGTCGATTTGAAATGCAGAAAATTTTTCTTTATGTGCCAGAAAAATTTCTCTTGCTTCTGCGAACATCTGCATTCCCATCTTTGCCTTGATGTCCCAGTAGTGAAGTTCTCTGTCCCAGCCTCTGTATACTGAAGTGCGGTCAATGAAGTCGTGCATCCTGTCAAACTGCTTCAAAAGAAACATGAGCGACAAGGATACGTTTTGAACGTCTATCCGCTTGCGGTCATACTGGTTCACGATCCTCGCAATGACCTTAGCGCTGTGCCGGGGCAGTACGACACCGTGGAAAGAATCCAGCGCATCCATATAGTGCTCCAGCTTAGACGCAGTGTCTGAAATTTTGTCTGCTTCCCGAACGCGAAGCACAAAGCGGTCAAAGTCCGTTGTTATCGTGTATCTGCGGTTAATCGCATAACCTGACTTGTGGATCTCCAGGAAATTATTCTCTGCAAACAACGGCTCAATCTTCTTTCGCACATTGTAACTCAAATTTCTAAGCGCTCTCTCTGGATCATCCAATGTCTCAGGATCACTCCATAAAGAATGCAGCAGCGATTGTGCCGGCAGCAGCCTTCCCTTTTGGAACAGGAGGATCACAAGAAAAAGGATCCCCTGCTTTCTCCCGATGGTCTGTTCTGTGACAACACCCGCATGGGTGCGTAGTTCAAAACCGTCCAGCAGCTTGACATATACTTCATTTTCGTGACCTGACGGTGTATCTTGGCTGCTAGAAGGATACGCCGTCTTTCCTGGCTTACTCTGTGCCGCCAGCTCAACAGATACCACATAGGAAGCCAGGCGAAGAAAACTGCTGCAAAAAGCATATCTCTTGGTATTACATACGATAAGTATGCCGTCTCCGGGCACGCCGTAGGGGACCGTATGGACTGTCTCAATACCAGCGCTTGTCATTTCCTGGTATGCTTTTGGGCTTAATTCAGATAGCGAATGCAGATCCCACGCTGTGACTGATTTGGCCTGCATCATCTGCTGGATAAGCGCCGGTGTGCCCGGCATGAGCAACCCTTCCAATACGCTTGTGACAAAACCTTCCCGATATACCTTATCAATACATCTCAGCATAGCGGAATGTGGGCTTGCTGCAATCACAAGCACACAATCCGCATCATAGAAATCCCGGATAGCCTGGATCACATGGGAAACGGCATTTTCGCAGATGCGTTCTTCGTTGAGCCTGGCCTCCAGCGCAGACATGGCGGCTTCGAGGTCCAGCGCGTAGCGAATCTGGTCAGGTTGTGCATGGTGCCGGGCGGCACCACCAGCCAAAAGAGTCTTTTCATTTTCTTGCATGGGCGGGGAACCTCCTTCCCTGTGGGAGAAAAACAAAAAGCGCAAGGTCTGCTGCACACCAGCAGGTTCCTTGCGCTGTGGAACTATTCCGGTTTTTCGACCGGCGCTTCGCTTGGGGTATCCTTCGGTTCTGTGCTGAGCGTATGCTGACAATCCAGCAGGGCGTCCAGTATTTTGCTCACCGCGAGCAACATGGGAGGGTCGCATTTGTTCAATTTATCGGCGATCTCAAGATCGATCCGCTTGGCTCTGCTGACATACGGTGTGTCCAGTAAAAAGAAATCCAGATCCTTTTCCAGTACCTTTGCGATCTGCATCAGCACGCCAAGAGAGACTCGGGTCTGTGCGACCTCAATATGGCTGATATAATTGTTGGTGCAGCCGACCAGGCGAGCCAGGCCAGCCTGGGTCAAATCTTTTTCAACGCGGGCCAGTTTGACCCGCTTGCCGATCCTTGCATAGTTGACTGCATCTGCTGCATCTTTCAATCTTATCACCCCTGTCTGATGCCGATGAAGACATTATAGATGAAATCTCGATTTGACGCAACAAACCGCGAGTGCATTATTGCATCTATAAGTGCAATTCGGTAAAATAAAATAGAAAACTGTACAAAACTTTTACATTTTCGACTTTTTTGAAGCAATCAGTGAAAAGAAAATGGTACAGCGGAATTGAACGACTGTGGGCAAAGATGTTATAATTGATTAAAAAGTTTTTACTATCAACGAGGAGGTATCGTGATGCGGATTGTGTCCTGGAACTTGAATGGCTTGCCATCGTGCCTGAAAAGCGGCGCTTTTGGACCGCTGCTGGAATACCAGCCAGATGTAATTTGCCTGCAGGAAATACGCACACGGGCAGAGCCGGTCGTGCTGGAGGGGTACTGGCACTACTGGAACCACAGTGTCCGGGACAAATATTCCGGCACAGCCATGCTGCTGCGGGAGGAACCGCTCTCCGTCTATTGCGGCCTGACCGACGATTTCGATGTTGCCGAGGGCCGCGCCATCACCGCCGAGCTGCAGGGCTTCTACCTGATCAACGCCTATGTGCCAAACTCCCAGCAGAGCTTTTACCGCCACGCTTATCGCCGGGAATGGGACGCCGCGCTTCAAGCCTATGTGCATGAGCTGCTGTACGACAAGCCTGTTATTATCTGCGGGGACTTCAACGTTGCGCGGGAGAGTATCGACATCTACCCCGAAAATATACGTAAGCGCTCAATAATCCCCCGTGAGGGATAAAGAAAAGAGCTCCCATAAGGAGCTCAAATCGGTTAAAATTATTTGAGTTTGCAATACTCGGGTAGGCTTTCGGCCCAGGGGAGCAGTGGAGCCAGTTGTTCCTCAGAAGGATTTCCGCCCAGTTTGGGCAGCTCCTGTAGC
>NZ_NFHX01000005.1:0-112980 GCF_002161515.1 Faecalibacterium sp. An58 | reverse complement strand
GTAAGTGGAGCGATCCATTCAGCAGGTGTGTACTAATAGACCGAGGGCTTGACCAGGTAAAAGCACTTGTACTCTGATTGCAAAGCAGATTATTATTCAGTTCTGAAGGCACGTCCTTCGAAAAGAGAATAGAGAGATATGTCCGGAAGATAGATTCCGGGCAGCCGGTGTCGATGACGGTGAGGTCCCACCTGTTCCCATTCCGAACACAGAAGTTAAGCTCACTTGTGCCGAAGATAGTTGGCTGGACACGGCCTGTGAAAATAGGTAGATGCCGGCTTCTCTCAAAACAGAACCCCTGAGGCGTATGCCTTGGGGGTTTTGCTTTTTGGGCGCTGTGTGCACAGATAGAGGGCTATCTTTACCTTTTATATTAATATCCGTTTTACTTGCACTGCCCGCTGGGGCCAGAGGGGGAGGGCCGAGACTTTTAAGTTGTTCGATGTCTTACAAAGTGAATGATTTGCATGAAATGAATGGTTTACACGAACGGCGACCGCGTCCTGCGGACGAAACAGGGAGCCGTGAGTGGCGCCGCGCTCCGGTTTTTGCAAGCGGGTGCCATCCCGCGCCGCAAAAATCGGCTAAGCGCAAGAGGATTCAGCCTCCCGCCGCTCCAATCCTAAATGCGCCCGCTTTGGCGGGCGCGGCGCTCCAATATCCCCGGCGCTTCCAAAACCGCGACGCTTTTTTGTTTGGCGTCGTACAAAGTGCATGATTTGCATGATTTGCATGATTTTCTCCGGGTAGAGAAATCATTCAAATCATTCATTTCATTCAAATCATGCAGTTGGTACGGTATCAAACAATAGACATGGCTTGTCAAGAGGGAAAAAAGCGCCAAAATGCGTCGGCCTCTGGCCCCAGCGGGCAGCGTCACGGCAGTTGTTGAGACAATTAAAACAAATCGTGAAACTCCGGAATCATTTTACTCTTTGAATTGCCTCTGTCCCGAAAATATGCTATACTTTTACAGGGACGATACACATTCTTTATAAGAAAGGAGCTACGATTTGATCCGTAAAAACGCACTCTCTGAGAAATTGCAGGAGGCTGTGGATTCGGTGCTGCCCATTGCGCTGATCGTCAGTCTGCTTTGCTTTTTCTTTGTGCCGGTGGGGTCGGGGCTGATGCTGTCCTTTTTGGTGGGCACGGTCATGATCATCGCCGGTATGGCCCTGTTTACTTTGGGGTCGGAGCAATCCATGAGCCAGATCGGCAATCTGATCGGCGCACGACTGACCAAATCGCGGAACATCTGGCTGATCCTGGCCCTCAGCTTTATCATGGGCGTGGTCATCACGGTGGCCGAGCCGGACTTGCAGGTCCTGGCCACCAATGTGCCCGGCATCGACCGGATGGCCCTGATCGCCACCGTGTCGGTGGGCGTCGGCCTGTTTTTGGCCGTCAGTATGGTGCGCATCCTGCTGGGCATCCCGCTGCGGTGGCTGCTGCTGGCGTTCTATGGGCTGGTGTTTGTGCTGGCCTTTCTGTCCGACCCCGGCTTTCTGGCGGTGTCCTTCGACTCGGGCGGCGTCACCACCGGCCCCATGACGGTGCCGTTCATCATGGCGCTGGGCGTGGGCGTGGCCTCCATCCGCAGCGACGAGAAAGCCAAAGACGACAGCTTTGGCCTGGTGGCGCTGTGCTCCATCGGGCCCATCCTGGCGGTGCTGCTGCTGGGCTTCCTCTATCCGGGAAGCGCCGGCTCCTCCGAGACGGTCATTCTGGAGTTTGAGGACTCGATGAGCCTGGGCTGGGGGTATCTGTCCGCCCTGCCCGGCTATATGGAGGAGGTGGCCACCGCCCTGGCCCCCATCTTCGTGTTCTTTCTGCTGTTCCAGTTGGCGGCCCTGCGGCTGCCGGTGGCTCAGCTGGCCCGCATCGTGGTGGGTATCCTGTACACCTATGTGGGTCTGGTGCTGTTCCTCACCGGCGTCGGGGTGGGCTTCTCCTCCCTGGGCTATGTGCTGGGCGGCGAAATGGTCAACCAGGGCATGGGCCTGCTTTTGGTGCCATTGGCGGTGCTGATGGGCTGGTTCATCATCAACGCCGAACCGGCCGTCCACGTCCTGAACAAGCAGGTCGAGGACCTGACCAGCGGCGCCATCTCGGCCAAAGCGATGGGCCGCAGCCTGTGCATCGCGGTGGCCACCGCCAACGGCCTGGCGATGGTGCGGGTGCTGACCGGTATCCCCATCCTGTGGATCCTGGTCCCGGGCTACCTGCTCGCCCTGGTCCTGACCTTCGTGGTGCCCCCTATCTTTACCGCCATCGCCTTTGACTCGGGCGGCGTGGCTTCCGGCCCCATGACGGCCACCTTTATGCTGCCCTTTGCGATGGGCGCGTGCAGCACCCTGGGGGGCAATGTCATGACCGACGCCTTCGGCCTGGTGGCCCTGGTGGCCCTGATGCCCCTCATCACCGTGCAGGTGATGGGCGCGGTGTATGTGGTCAAGCTGCGCCGCTCGGTGCAGCCTGCCGCACAGGCGATGCCGGCCTTTGGCGACAACGAGATCATCGAACTGTGGGAGGAGGTGGCCTGAATGGAACTGAACTACATCATCAGCATCACCGACCGGGACCAGATCCAGGAGCTGGCCACCCTGTTCCAGAACCTGGAGCTGAACATGGGCCTTGTCATGCTGGGCAAGGGCACCGCCACCAGCGAACAGCTGTCCATCTATGGCCTGACCAACACTGAAAAGGCCATCGTGTCCACGGTGGCCGACGCCGAGAGCACCAAACGGCTGATCCGGGCGGCCAAGCGCAAGCTGTTCATGGATATCCCGGGCAACGGCATCATGCTCACCATCCCCATCAAAAGCGTAGGAGGAGGCAGGACTTTGGCATACCTGACAGGCAACAAGGCCCCCACCGGGGGCGCGCCCGCCATGCAGTTTGAGCACGAGCTGATCATCGCGGTGCTCAACGCGGGCTATTCGGACGCCGTAATGGACGCGGCCCGCACGGCCGGAGCCGGCGGCGGCACCGTGCTGCACGCACGCGGCACCGGCACAAAACAGGCCGAGAAGTTCTTCGGCGTATCCCTGGCGGAGGAGAAGGACATCCTGTACATCGTGGCTCCCGCCGGCCAGAAGGCCGCCATCATGTCGGCCATCAACACCACCACCGGCGCGGGCACCAAAGCGGGCGCGATCTGCTTTTCGCTGCCCGTCTCGGACGTCATCGGCCTGCGCAAGGTAGACGATTGACGGCATACTCCAGGGGGAACCCATTTCTGCGCGCAGTCGCGCGACAGAAATTCCTTCCCCCTGGTATCCCCCTGGGGACAAAATTTAGCGCTGAACCGCGCACTCGGCCTTGCGGCCTCGCACACTCTCAGCGCCAAATTTCCCTGTATGTGTCCCGACCGTACGCACATGTCGTCCGGTCGGGACTTTTTGAAAGTCTGACACTCCCGTGAACTGCTCCCGCCCACCCGGCGGGGGCTTTTTTGTTTGGTGTCGTACAAAGTGCATGATTTGCATGATTTGAATGATTTTCTACGGGTAGGGAAAATGAATCCTCTTGCGCTTAACCAATTTTTCCGGCGCATCAAGGATGATGCTTGTAAAAATTGGAGCGCGGCGCCACTCACGGCTCCCTGTTTCGTCCGCAGGACGCGGTCGCCGTTCGTGTAAACCATGCATTTCATTCAAATCATGCAGTTGGTTGGGTGTCAAACAATAGACATGGCTTGTCAAGCCCCCAAAAAGCGCTAAAATGCGTCGCGCTCTGGACGCATACACACAGGGCGCAGCTTGTCAAGAGGGCATTTCCTCTTGCGCTTAGCCGATTTTTGCGGCGCGGGTCGGCGCCCGCTTGCAAAAACCGGAGCGCGGCGCCAGCGACAGCTCGCTGCTTCGTCCACAGGACGCGCTTCGCTGTCGCTGCCGTGAAAAAAGCCCCACATTCCCCCTTGACAGCGCCGCAGGGGTGTGGTACAATCATCGAGTAAAGAAAGCAGCTACGGCCATGCCGCGCTCGCCTTGCGGGTCCCTTGAGAGGCCCCGGGCTATACAGGACGCAAGCTCTCTGCAAGGAGGGCGTGCTGAGTGTGTATCTGTGCGCGGCTGCCTTGGATGAGGCGGCCGCGTTTTCTGTTGACATTATTGTTTGGAGGTGCATCGACAATCGCTACCACTGGGAAAACGAAGGAACTGGAGATCAACGGTCAGATCCGTGATCGGGAAGTCCGCCTGATCGGTGCGGACGGAGCACAAAAGGGCGTCGTCAGCATTCAGGCCGCCATGCGCGCCGCAGAGGAGGCCGGGCTGGATCTGGTCAAGATCGCGCCCCAGGCCAAGCCCCCCGTGTGCAAGCTGCTGGACTACGGCAAATACCGTTTTGAGCAGCAGAAGAAGGAGAAGGAAGCCAAGAAGAACCAGAAAGTGGTCGAGGTCAAGGAGACCCGCCTTTCGCTCAATATTGACACCAACGACTTCAACACCAAGGTGACCCAGTCGGCCAAGTTCCTGGCCGCAGGACACAAGGTCAAGGCCTCGATCCGTTTCCGTGGCCGCGAGATGGCCCACAGCGCCCTGGGCGCAGACGTGCTCAAGCGCTTTGCGGCCGCTTTGCCCCAGGCGTCGATGGATAAGCCGCCGGTGCTGGAAGGGCGCACCATGTCCATTCTGTTGACACCAAAACCCAATAAGGATTGATTCTAGGAGGATACCGAAAATGGCTAAGATGAAACTCAAGACCCATTCCGGCGCAAAGAAGCGCTTCAAGCTCACCAAGAACGGCAAGATCAAGCGCGGCCACGCCTTCCGCAGCCACATCCTGACCAAGAAGACCACCAAGACCACCCGCGGCTACCGTCAGCCCTGCTATGTGGACAGCACCAACGCCGCCACCCTGAAGCGGATGCTGCCCTACGGCTGATCGGCCCCCTTGTGTGACAGGATCGAGATTTCGTTTGTATCGTTAAAAGGAGATAAGAAAAAATGGCACGTATCAAAGGCGCAACCATGACCCACAAACGTCGCAAGAAGATGCTCAAGCTGGCCAAGGGCTTCTACGGCTCCAAGAGCAAGCATTTCAAGATGGCCAAGCAGCAGGTCATGAAGAGCGGCAACTACGCTCTGGCTGGCCGCCGCATGAAGAAGCGTCAGTTCCGCAACCTGTGGATCTGCCGCATCAATAACGCAGTCCGTCCTCTGGGCATGAACTACTCCACCTTCATGGCCGGGCTGAAGAAGGCTGGCATCGAGCTGAACCGCAAGATGCTCAGCGAGATGGCGATCAACGACCCCAAGAGCTTTGCCGCTCTGGTGGAATCGGTCAAGAACGCCTGATAAAGTTTCCCAAGACGCCCGCGCGCACACGCGGGCGTCGATTTTGTATGTGTTGGAATGCAAGGCCCTGAACGCCTGGCAGGCAGACAGAACAGGGCCGGTGCCCTGCCGCGTTGCGCGGCCGGGACGGCTCTGTTTTTGCTTTTGGACCGAAAGGAGAGACCATGGACGAGAAGATCACCAGCCGCGACAACCCGAAGGTCAAGTACGCCTGCAAGCTGGCGGACAGCCCCGGCTTCCGGCGCAGCGAGGGCCGGTTTTTCGCGGAGGGGCGCAAACTCTGCCCCGAGCTGGCCAGGGGCGCGGCGCTGGAGCAGCTGTTCTATACCGCCGCAGCCGCCCAAAAGTGCCCGGAACTGGCCGGCTTGCCCGGGCAGCACTTCCTGGTGGAGGAGCACGTGGCCCAAAAGCTGGCCGGCGTGCCCGCCCCGCAGGGAGTGTTCGGGGTGTTCCGTACCCCGCAGCATACCTTGGATGAGGTGCGGCGCGGGGGGCGGTATCTGGCCCTCGAACGGGTGCAGGACCCCGGCAACGTGGGCACCCTCATCCGCAGCGCAGCCGCCTTTGGCTTCGACGGGGTGATCCTCTCGGAGGGCTGCGCCTCGCCCTATGCGCCCAAGACCCTGCGCGCTTCGATGGGCGCGGCGGTGCGGGTCCCGGTCATCGAGACCGGGCCGCTGCCCCCGGCGCTGGCGCGGCTGCGGCAGCTGGGCATCCGGTGCCTGGCGGCAGCGCTGGAGCATTCCGAACCCCTTGGCCCGGTCCCGGCCGCGCACCTCGGCGGGGTATGCGTGGTGGTGGGCAGCGAGGGCCAGGGTCTGGAGGGGGATACCATCGCGGCCTGTGACGCCGCCGTCCGTATCCCCATGACCGACCGTGTGGAGAGCTTGAACGCCGGCATCGCCGGCAGCATCCTGTTGTGGCATTTCCGGGAGGTAGAAGTATGAGCCGTTCCATTGATACCGTTGAAAAAGCAAGACAGGCCGGCGCAAAGGAGGCCGATATCCAGCTGTGCTGGCTGTGGCTGGCCTACGTTCTGGGCCCGGGGCATCCCCACGCCCGCAATCTCCTCCGCTGGTACGGCGCCGACCCCATCACCGTCTGGCGGAGCCGGAACAGCGAGGGATTTGGCCGGATGCTGGGCGGCGGAGCCCGGCAGCAGGAGCGGCTGCGGGATACCGAGCAGGCCCTGGCGGTCTGCCGCAGGCGTCTGGACCAGTGCTCCAGGCAGGGGATCGCCATTTTGCCCTACGGCAGCCCCGATTACCCCCGCTCCCTTCTGGACCTGCCCGACCCGCCGATGGTGCTCTACTGCATCGGGGACCCGTCCTGGCTCAACGCCGGCAGCCTGGTGGGGATGGTGGGCAGCCGCCATCCGGACGAGTACGGCCTGTGGGCCGCCTCCGAGCTGGGCCGGCAGCTGGCCCGGCAGGGCGCGGTCATCGTCAGCGGCCTGGCCACTGGCCTGGACGGCGCCTGCCATCAGGCGGCGGTGGACGAGAAGGCCCCCACCATCGGGGTCCAGGGGGTGCCCATCGACAAGCCCTATCCCAAGAGCACCATCGAGCTGCGCCGCGCGGCGATCGAGCATGGCTGCGTGGTGGGCGAGTACGCCCCCGGTGAGGACGGCGTGGGCAAGAAGGGCTTTCTGCTGCGCAACCGCCTGATCGCGGGGCTGTCCCGGGCGCTGGTGGTGGTGCAGGCCGGGGAAAAGAGCGGCACCATGTCCACGGTGGAACACGCCGAGCGGTACGGCCGGAAGATCTACGCCGTGCCCGCCGGGATGGACCGGACGCTCTCCCGCGGCTCCAACCTCCTGATCGCCCAGGGCCGCGCGGAACTGGTGATGGACGGCGCCGGCATCCTCCGCCGGATGAACGGGGAGAAGCCTGCGCTCCCGGTCCAAAAGCCCGCGCCCGCCCGGCCCAGAGCCGCCCGGAAAGAAGCCGCCGCCGGGACGCTGGAGCGGGCCGTGCTGGACCGCCTGGAGCGAGGTCCGGCCAGCGTGGAGGAGCTTTCCGCCTGCTGCCGGGCCGGTACGGCCGAGCTTTCGGCCCTGCTGATGCGGCTGGAGCTGGACGGCGCAGTCGGGCCGCTGCCGGGCCAGCGGTATATTTCGCTCTGAAATGGCAGAACCTGAAACAAAAGCCCCCGCCGCCGGGGGCAGACCGAGGTAAGTGTAAGAAATGGCAAAACTGGTTATTGTGGAATCGCCCGCAAAGGCGAAGACCATTGGCAAATATCTGGGCAAGGACTACGAGGTGACGGCCAGCATGGGCCATATCCGGGACCTGCCTACCTCCCAGCTTGGCATCGATGTGGAACACGGCTATACGCCCCAGTACATCAACATCAAGGGCAAGGAGAAGCTGATCCGGGAGCTGAAAGCCAAGGCCAAGAAGGCCGACGGCGTGCTGCTGGCCACCGACCCGGACCGGGAGGGGGAGGCCATCAGCTGGCATCTGGCCGGGCTGCTGGGCATCGACCCCAGCCAGCCCAACCGGGTCACCTTCGACGAGATCACCAAGAAGGGGGTCAAGGAGGGGATGGCCCATCCCCGGCCCATCAATGAGGACCTGTTCAACGCCCAGCAGGCCCGCCGGGTGCTGGACCGGCTGGTGGGCTATAAGCTCAGCCCCTTTCTGTGGCGGAAGATCCGCCGGGGCCTGTCGGCGGGCCGGGTCCAGAGCGTGGCCGTCCGTCTGATCGACGACCGGGAGAAGGAGATCGAAGCCTTCGTGCCCGAGGAATACTGGAACGTGGACCTCACCTTGAGCAGCCACGGCAAGCGGTTCACCGCCCGACTGGCCGCCGACGAGAAGGGCAAAAAGCTGCTGCCCCGCACCGAAGCGGAGGCCCGCGCCATCGAGAAGGGGCTGGAAGGGGCCGTCTACACGGTGGGGGAACTCAAAAAGGGCAAGCGCAGCAAGCAGCCCACCCCCGCGTTCATCACCAGTACCCTCCAGCAGGAGGCGTCCCGGCGTCTGGGCTTCACCGCCACCCGCACCATGCGGGCCGCCCAGACCCTGTACGAGGGGGTGGACATCGCCGGATACGGCACGGTGGGCCTCATCACCTATATGCGTACCGACAGCCTGCGGATCTCGGACGAGGCGGTGGCCGCCGCCCGGGCCTATATCGAAGGGGCCTACGGCCAGCCGTATATCTGCCCGTACAAGCGCACCTGGAAGACCAAAAGCGCCACCGCCGCCCAGGATGCCCACGAGGCCATCCGGCCCTCGATGCCGGCCTTGACCCCCGACGAGGTGGATAAGAGCATCTCGGGGGATACCGCCAAGCTCTACCGGATGATCTGGAGCCGCTTCATGGCCAGCCAGATGGCCGACTGCCAGATGGATACCGTGTCGGTGACGGTCTGCGGCGGGGCCTACCGGTTCAAGGCCAGCGGCTTTACGGTCACCTTCGACGGCTTCACCGCCCTGTACGAGGAGGCCGCCGACGAGAAGGAGAAGAAGGAGACCGCCCTGCCGCCCCTCGAACAGGGCCAGCGGCTGGATCTGGTCCAGCTCAAGAGCGAGCAGAAGTTCACCCAGCCCCCCGCCCGCTACACCGAGGCCTCCCTCATCAAGGCCCTGGAGGAGAACGGCATCGGCCGGCCCTCCACCTATGCGCCCATCATCACCACCATCATCGACCGGGGCTATGTGGAGCGGGACCAGAAAAAGCTCAAGCCCACCCCCCTGGGACGGACGGTGGACAAACTGATGCTGGAGCAGTTCCCCCACATCGTGGACGTGGACTTCTCGGCCCAGATGGAGAAGAACCTGGACAAGATCGAGAGCGGCAAGGCCGACTGGCGCCAGACGGTGGACGCCTTCTACAAGGGCTTTGACGCCAGCCTCCAGGCCGCCGAAAAGAATATGGAGGGCAAAAAGATCAAGGTGCCCGACGAGCCCTCCAGCGAGGTCTGCCCCCTGTGCGGCCGGCCCATGGTCATCAAGGTGGGCAAGTACGGCAAGTTCCTGGCCTGCAGCGGCTTCCCCGAGTGCCGGGGCACCAAGCGCCTGGTCAAGGACACCGGCGGCATCTGCCCCAAGTGCGGCCAGGGCCGGATCCTGGAGCGCAAGAGCGCCCGGGGCCGGATCTACTACGGGTGCGAGCGCTACCCCGACTGCGACTTCATGACCTGGGATACCCCGGTGGCCCAGAAGTGCGAAAAGTGCGGCTCCACCCTGTTCCGCCACGGTTCCCGGCTCTACTGCGCCAAAGAGGGCTGCGGCTTTGAGATGCCGGCGCCCAAAAACACCTGACAGGAGATACTATGGATCCATTTCACATTGATATCCTGGGGGCGGGCCTGGCCGGCTGCGAGGCCGCCCTCTGGCTGGCCGGGCAGGGGGTGGCCGTCACCCTCTGGGAGCAGAAGCCGGCCCGCTTTTCCCCCGCCCACCAAAACCCCGGCTTTGCCGAGCTGATCTGCTCCAACAGCCTCAAGGCCGAGCGTCTGGACTCGGCGTCCGGCCTGCTGAAAGAGGAGATGCGGCAGATGGGTTCGAGCCTTCTGCCGGCGGCCCAGTCGGTGCGGGTGGCGGCCGGCGGCGCCCTGGCCGTGGACCGGGACGCGTTCAGCGCCGCCGTCACCGCCCGGGTGGAGGCCCACCCCAACATCACCGTCCGCCGCGAGGAGGCGACCGCGATCCCTCAGGGCCGTCCGGTGCTGGTGGCCACCGGCCCCCTCACCGAAGGGGCCCTGGCCGCCGAGATCGCCCGTCTGACCGGGGACAGCCGGCTCCACTTTTACGACGCGGTGGCCCCCATCGTCACCGCCGAGAGCCTCGACTACGACAAGGTGTTCGCGGCGTCCCGCTACGGCCGGGGGGAGGCGGATTACCTCAACTGCCCCTTCAGCAAGGCCGAGTACGAGGCCTTTTACGAGGCCCTTGTGACCGCCCAGCGGGCGCCCCTCCACGACTTTGACCGGGAGGGGTGCGCCGCCCCCGACCCCGACGCGGTGGGGAAGAAGGCCGACACGGTGACGGTGTACGAGGGCTGTATGCCCATCGAGGTGATGGCGGCCCGGGGGGCCGATACCATGCGCTACGGGCCGCTGCGGCCGGTGGGCCTGGTGGACCCCCGCACCGGCCACCGCCCCTGGGCCAACGTCCAGCTGCGGGCCGAGAACCGCGAGCGCACCCTGTACAACATCGTGGGCTTCCAGACCAACCTCAAATGGGGCGAGCAGAAGCGGGTGTTCTCGATGATCCCCGGCCTGGAGCGGGCCGAGTTCGTCCGCTATGGGGTGATGCACCGGAACACCTTCCTGGACGCGCCCCGGGTGCTGACGGCCCAGCTGTGCCTGAAAGAGCACCCCGACGTCTTTTTCGCCGGCCAGATCACCGGCTTTGAGGGCTATATGGAGAGCGCGGCCTGCGGCCTGCTGGCCGCCCGGAGCATCTGGGCCAGGCTGAACGGCCGGCCCTATACGCCGCCCCCGCCCGACACCATGTGCGGGGCTCTGGTGCGCTATCTGACCACAGAGAACAAGCACTTCCAGCCCATGGGGGCCAATATGGGCATCCTGCCCCCTCTGGAGGACCGTCCCCGGGACAAGCGCCTGCGCTACCTGGCCCAGGCCCAGCGGGCGGCGGCCAGTATGCAGCGCTGGGTGGATGCCCAGGCATGAGCCTGCAAACAGGCAGAAAGGAACAAGACTATGCAAATCATCGTGGATCTGATGGGCGGCGACAACGCCCCCCTGGCCCCGCTGGACGGGGCCGCACAGGCGGTCAAGGAATACGGCGTGCAGATCATCGGCCTCGGGGATGAGGCCCTGATCCGCAAGACGGCCGCCGACAACCATATCTCCCTGGACGGCATCCGGCTGGTCCACTGCTCCGAGAACATCGAGATGTGCGACGAGCCGGCCCGCGCCGTCCGCCAGAAGAAGGATTCCACCATCGTGGTGGGCCTGAATATGCTCAAGGAGGGCAAGGGGGACGCCTTCGTCTCGGCCGGCAGCACCGGCGCGCTCCATGTGGGCACCAGCCTGATCGTGCGCACCCTGCGGGGGATCAAGCGCCCCGCCCTGGCCACCCTCATCCCCGCCCAGAAAAAGCCCTACCTGCTTCTGGACGCCGGCGCCAACGTCGAGTGCCGGGTGGATATGCTGGAGGCCTTCGCCGTCATGGGCAGCTGCTATATGCAGCGGGTGGAGGGCCGGAAGGACCCCGCCGTGGCCCTGGTGAACAACGGCGCCGAGGAGTCCAAGGGCACCCCGCTGCTGCGTGAGGCCCACCAGCAGCTCAAGACCACCCCCGGCATCCGCTTTGTGGGCAACATCGAGCCCCGGGACGTGCCCTCCGGCAGCGCGGACGTGGTGGTCTGCGACGGCTTCACCGGCAACGTGGTGCTCAAGCTGACCGAGGGCGTGGCCAAGATGATCATGGGGATGATCAAGGAGATGTTCCTGTCCGGCCTTACCACCAAGCTGGCCTATCTGCTGCTGCGCGGCCCCATCGCCGGACTGAAAAAGCAGATGGACAGCGAGGAATACGGCGGCGCGCCCTTCCTGGGGGCACGGCAGCCGGTCATCAAGGCCCACGGCTCGTCCAAGGCCAAGGGGGTCAAGAACGCCATCCGCCAGGCCAAGATCTGCGTGGAGAACGACCTGTGCGGCACCATGCAGGCCGCCCTGGACGATGTGGCCGCCGCCAACGCCGCCGCCAAAGCCGCCGGCGGGGCGGAAGAATGAACCGGAAGGAGGGCGCACGGATGGCGCATCCGCTTGAAAAGATCATCGGTTATACCTTCAAGGACCCGGGCCTGCTGCTGACCGCCCTGACCCACACCAGCTACGCCAACGAGAGCCGGACCCCGGTGGCCCACAACGAGCGGCTGGAGTTCCTGGGGGACAGCGTGCTGCAGATCGTGTCGGCCGACTATCTGTTCCACGCCTACGCCGACCGGCCCGAGGGCGATCTGACCCGCATCCGCTCCAGCCTGGTCAGCGAGGGGGCCCTGTTCCAGTTCGCCCAGGAGATCCACCTGGGGGACTATCTGCGGCTGGGCAAGGGCGAGGAGCGCTGCGGGGGCCGGGAGAGGCCCAGCGTGGTGTCCGACGCCTTTGAGGCCCTCATCGCCGCGCTCTACCTGGACGGCGGGATGGAGACGGCCCGCCGGTTCATCCTGCCCTTCATCACCGAGGGCAAGCACGCCGAGGCCGACTACAAGACCCGCCTGCAGGAGATCGTCCAGCAGAACCCCGAGGAACGGCTGAGCTATGTGGTGGAGAAGGAGACCGGCCCCGACCACGACAAGCACTTCGTGGTGGCGGTGCGGTTCAACTCGGACTGCGTGGCCCGGGGCGAGGGCAAGAGCAAGAAGGCCGCCGAACAGCACGCCGCCCGGGAGGCCCTGAAGCTGCTGGGCGTGCTGCAGGAAAAGTAACGCATGGTACTGAAGGAGCTGGAGATCCAGGGGTTCAAGAGCTTCCCCGACAAGGTCAAAATCGCCTTCGGTCCGGGCGTCACCGCCGTGGTGGGGCCCAACGGCTCGGGCAAGAGCAACCTGTCCGACGCGGTGCGCTGGGTGCTGGGGGAGACCAGCAGCCGCCAGCTGCGCAGCGCCGGCAAGATGGAGGACGTCATCTTCGGGGGCGCCGCCCGGCGGGGGGCCATGGGCTATGCATCGGTGCGGCTGACGCTGGACAACACCGCCCACACCCTGGACCTGGACGCCGGCGAGGTGACCATCGGGCGGCGGTATTACCGCTCGGGGGACAGCGAGTACACCATCAACGGCCAGGCCTGCCGGCTGAAGGATATCTATGAGCTGCTGCTGGATACCGGCATCGGCCGGGACGGCTACTCGATCATCGGCCAGGGCCGGATCGCCGAGATCGTGGCCGCCAAGGGCAGCGAGCGGCGGGAGATCTTTGAGGACGCCTGCGGCATCGCCCGCTACCGCTACCGCAAGACCGAGGCCGAACACCGGCTGGCCGGGGCCGAAGCCAATCTGGAGCGGCTGCGGGACATTTTGCAGGAACTGGAAAGCCGGGTGGGCCCCCTGGAAAAGGAGGCCGGAAAGGCCCGCGCCTACCTGGAGCTGGCCGCCCGGCGCAAGAGCCTGGAGGTGACGCTCTGGGTGGAGGGCATCCGGGCCGCCCGCGCGGCCATACAGCAGCTGGCCCGGGACTGCGAGACCGCCCAGGCCGCCTACGATCGCCAGGACCAGGCGGACAAGGCCGCCCAGCGGGAGGCTGAGGAGATCCGTATGCAGGCGCAGCGCCTCACGGTGGAGATCGAGCGCCTGAATGGGGATATCCGCAGTATCACCGAACAGATCAGCACCAGCGGCAGCCGCATCGCGGTGCTGGAAAACGACCGCGCCCACGGCCGCCAGAGCGCCGAAGCCCTGCGGCAGGAGCTGGAGCAGGGGCTGTCCGGCCAGCAGGACGCCGCCCGGGAGCTCCAGCGTCAGAAGGACGCCGCCGACGAAGCCGACCGGCAGGCCGAAGCCCTCTCCGGGCAGATCGACAGCCTGGAACAGCAGCTGGCCCAGCTGCAAAGCCGCACCGACGCGGCCAGCGCCCTCGAGGAACAGCTGCGCCGCCGGCTGGCGGAGGCCTCGGCACAGCAGACCGCCGCCCGTGTGGAGGAGGCCGCCGCCGAAGCCGCCCGGCAGGCCGCCGCCGGCCGTCTGCCCGAGGCGCAGGACGCCGCCCGGCAGCAGCAGGCAAAGCTCGCGGAGGACCAGGCCAGCCTGACCGATACGGTGCACTATCTGGAGATGCTGGACAAAAGCCAGAAGCAGCTGGCCAACGTCCGGGCGGGCCTTTCCCTCAAGCTGGCCAGCCGCCAGAAGGCCCTGGCCGCCGCCCGGGAGGAGCAGCAGACGGCAATCCGCAGCCGGGACGCCGCCGCCCAGCGCCTGGCCGTATTGCAGGAACTGGAAAAGAACATGGAGGGCTACCAGCACTCGGTCCGCGCCGTCATGCAGGCGGCCGCCGGGGGACGGCTGCGGGGGATCATCGGGCCGGTGTCCTCCATCCTGACGGTGGAGCCGGGGTGCGAGGTGGCGGTGGAGACCGCCCTGGGGGCCGCCATGCAGAACATCGTGGTGGAAAACGAGGCGGCCGCCAAAGCCGCCATCGCCCTGCTGCGCCAAAAGAACGCGGGCCGCGCCACCTTTCTGCCCCTGGATACCGTCCAGCCCGGGCTGTTCCGGGGGGAACTGCCCCTTTCGGCCCGGCTGGCCAGCAGTCTGGTGCAGGCCGACGCGCGCTACCGGGACGTCGTCTCCCACCTTCTGGGCCGGGTGGTGGTGGTGGAGGACATCCACGCCGCCGGCAAGGCGGCCCGGAGCCTGGGCTACCGCAACCGGGTGGTCACCATGGACGGCCAGGTGGTCAACGCGGGCGGCAGCTTCACCGGCGGCAGCGTACAGCGGTCGGCGGGGCTGTTCACCCGGCGTCAGGAGATCCGGGACCTGGAAAAGAAGATCGCCTCCCTGGAGCAGGACTGCACGGTGGCCGGCGTCCGCGCCGCCCAGTGCAAGAGCCAGGTGGACGCGGTGTCCGCCGACCTGACCGCCGCCCAGGCCGAAGAGCGCACCGCCGCCGACGACCGGCTGCGGGCCGACGCCGAACGCCGGCGTCTGGAACAGGCGGTGCAGCAGGGCCGGGAGGCCGCCGCCCAGGCCGCCGCCCGGGCCGAAGCGCTGGAGGAGGAGATCCGCGCCCGGCAGAAGGACGCCGAAGCCGCGTCCGGGCGCAGGCAGCAGCAGGAAGCCCTGGCCGCCGGTCTGACCCGGCAGCTGGAGCAGCTGAGCGCCGGGGACGATGACTTTGCGGCCCGGCAGTCGGAACTGTCCGGCCGGCTGGAAGCGGCCCGCCTGGAACAGCTGGCCCGCCAAAAGGACGCCGAGCTGTGCCGCAGCCGCATCGCGGACTGGGAAGCCCGCCTCGCGGATGCCGGCGCACGCCGCCGGGAGCTGGAGGAGAACATCCGGCAGCTGGAACAGCAGGACGCCCGCCTTGCCCAGGCCATCGGGCAGGTGCAGGACGAGACGGCCCGCAGCCGGGAGGCCATCCGCCAGAAAGAGGCCGCCATCCGGGATGCGGCGGACCGCCGGCTGGAACAGCAGGCCGCCGAGACCCGGGCCCAGGCCGCCGCCCGGGCCGCCGCCGAGCAGCGGGAGGAGGCCGGCCGTGAGATGGCCCGCCTGTCCGAGCGCAAGAGCGCGGCGGAAGGGGAGTACGACCAGCTGGCCGCCAAGCTCTGGGACGAGTACCAGCTGACCCCCACCGACGCGGCCGGGCTGTGCGTGGACTATTCGTCCATGGCCGCCCTGCGGGCCCAGGTGGCCGAGGTGCGGGGCAGGATCCGCGCCCTGGGCAGCGTCAATGTGGGGGCGGTGGAGGAGTACCAGGAGGTACAGACCCGCTACCAGACCCTGAAAGCCCAGGTGGAGGACGTGCAGCAGAGCAAGGACCGCCTGGTGCGGATGATCGGGGAGCTGAACGGCCAGATGCGGGAGATCTTCAGCCGCAACTTTGCGGCCATCAACCGGCATTTCGGCCAGGCCTTCGCCCAGCTGTTCGGCGGGGGGCAGGCCGCCCTCGCGCTGGAAGACCCCGGCGACGTGCTGGTCAGCGGCATCGAGATCCAGGTCAGCCCGCCGGGCAAGGTGATCCGGAACCTGGAAGCCCTCTCGGGCGGGGAGCGGGCGCTGGTGGCCATCAGCATCTACTTCGCCATCCTGGCGGTCAACCCCTCGCCCTTCTGCATCCTGGACGAGATCGAGGCCGCCCTGGACGACGCCAACGTCACCCGCTTCGCCCAGTATCTGCGGCGGATCAGCGACAAGACCCAGTTCATCGTCATCACCCACCGCCGGGGCACCATGGAGGCCGCCGACGTCCTGTATGGGGTCACCATGCAGGAGGACGGCGTGTCCAAACTGCTCCGGCTGGATCTGGACCATGTGGACGCCAGCCTGGTGTCCTGAACGCACATACATCCCACAAAACGGCAGGAGGTTCCCCTATGGGCCTGTTCGGCAGAAAGAAAGACATAGAAAAAACCAAAGAGAAAATGGAGAACGGCCTCAGAAAGACCCGCACCGGCTTCTGGGGCAGCATCATCAACACCCTCACCGGCGCGGAGATCACCGACGATCTCTACGACGAGCTGGAGGAGCAGCTGATCCTGGCGGACGTGGGGGCCGAAGTGGCCCTGCATCTGGTGGAGCGGCTGCGGGAAGAAGTGAAAGCCCAGCATCTCAAGACCGGCGACCAGGCCATGGACGCGCTGCGGGAGATCCTGCGCCAGGAGATGGAGCCGGAGCGCGAGATGCAGCTGGACGGCCATCCCGCCGTCATCCTGGTGATCGGGGTGAACGGGGTGGGCAAGACCACCAGCATCGCCAAGCTGGCCAGCTACTACCGCGAGCAGGGCCGCCGGGTGATGCTGGCCGCCGGCGACACCTTCCGTGCGGCCGCCAGCGAGCAGCTGGACATCTGGGCCGGACGGGCCGGCGTCCCCATCGTCAAGGCGGGGGAGGGCGCCGACCCGGCGGCGGTCATCTTTGACACCGTCAAGTCGGCCCAGGCCCGGGGCTATGATATGGTCATCGCCGATACGGCCGGACGGCTGCACAACAAGGCCAATCTGATGGCCGAGCTGTCCAAGATCAGCCGCAGCGTCCGCAAGGCCGCCCCCGAGGCCAGCCTGGAGACGCTGCTGGTGCTGGACGCCATCACCGGCCAGAACGCCATCAGCCAGGCCCGGGAATTCTGCCGCGCCGCCGACGCCAGCGGGGTCATCCTGACCAAGCTGGACGGCACCGCCAAGGGCGGATGCGTGGTGGCGGTCAAGCAGCGGCTGGGCCTGCCGGTGCGGTTCATCGGGGTGGGGGAGGCCATCGACGACCTGCTGCCCTTTGATGCGGCGGGCTTCGTGGAGGAGCTGCTGCCCCGGAAATGGAGGAGCTGACCATGAAGATCTGTGCAGCCACCGGCAATCCCGGCAAGCTCAGGGAGCTGCGCCGGATCCTGGAGGCCCAGGGCCACCAGGTGCTCAGCCAGAAGGAGCTGGGATTGGACCTCGACCCGGAGGAGACCGGCTCCACCTTTGCGGAAAACGCGGCCATCAAGGCCGCAGCCTTTGCGGCCGCCAGCCGTCTGCCCACCGTCGCCGACGACTCGGGCCTGTGCGTGGACGCGCTGGATGGCGCGCCGGGCGTGTACAGCGCCCGCTACTGCGGCCGTCACGGGGACGACGAGGCCAACAACGACAAGCTGCTGCGGGTCATGCAGGACCTGCCCGCGGAAAAGCGGGGGGCGAGATTCGTCTCGGCGGTCTGCCTGATGATGCCCGACGGCCGCGCCCTGACCTGCATGGGGGAGTGCCCCGGCCGCGTGGCGTTTGCCCGGCAGCCCGGGGACTACGGCTTTGGCTACGACCCCCTGTTCATCCCCGACGAGCGGGGCGTGCCGGGGGGCGGCAAGCGGCCCAACACCGAACACGACAGCTACGCCCAGCTGACCCCCGAGGAGAAGGACGCCATCAGCCACCGGGGCCGCGCCCTGGAGGAGCTGGAAAAGCGTCTGCCCGCATTTTTGAGCGAGACATAAAAGGAGAGACACCATGCTTACAAGTAAACAGCGCGCCATCCTGCGCGGCAAGGCCAATACCATGGACCCGGTCTTTCAGATCGGCAAGGGGGAGATCGACCAGCCCCTCATCGACGCGGTGAAAAACTGCCTGGACGCCCGGGAGCTGATCAAGCTCAAGGTGCTGGAGACCAGCATGTACAACGCCCGGGAGGCTTCGGTGCTGCTGGCCGAGGCCACCGGCGCCGACTGCGTGCAGGTCATCGGCTCCAAGTTCGTGCTGTATCTGCAAAAGAAAAAGGACAGCGCCTACGCTGACTTGCTGAAATGAAACTGCTGCTGTACGGCGGCACCTTCGACCCGCCCCACAACGGCCATCTGAACAATCTGCGCGCCGCAGCCGGGCGGGTCCGGCCCGACCTGGTGGTGGTGATGCCCGCCGGGGTGCCCCCCCACAAGGCGGCCAGCGCCACCCCGGCCGAGCTGCGGCTGGAGATGTGCCGCTGCTTTTATGCGCTGGAAGGAACGCCCGGCCTGCCCCGGCTGACCGTCAGCGACTGGGAAGTGTGCCAGGCCCGGGAGGGCCGTCGCAACTACACCGTCCTGACGCTGGAGATGCTGGCGGCACGCTGTCCCGGCGCCACCCTCTATCTGACGGTGGGCAGCGATATGCTGGAATCGTTCCGGGCGTGGTACCGCTGGCAGGATATCCTGCGCCTGGCCCGCCTGGTGGTGGTCAGCCGCGAGATCGGGGACGACCCCGCTTTGCACCGGGCGGCCCGCGCCCTGGACCCGTCCGGCAGCCGCATCCTGATGGCGCCGGCCCGGGCCGTGCCGATGGCCAGCAGCGAGATACGCCGGCGCCTGGCTGCCGGCGAGGACTGCGCCGCCGCGCTGCCTTTGCAGGTGCGGCAGGTGATAAGCCGGGAGGGGCTGTACCGGCACCCCGAGCCGCCCGCTCCGCCCCGCCGCTGCCGCCATCCCGGGGAGTCGTAAAAACGCGTCACTGTGTATAGGAAAGGAAGGCTGCTCTATGGATCTTGAGGAAGCAAAGGCCCTGGCCCGCAAACACCTGGGCAACAAGCGCTATCAGCACACCCTGAACGTGGAGGAGATGGCCGTCCGGCTGGCCGGCCGCTATGGGGCCGACCCGCACAAGGCCGCTCTGGCCGCCCTGCTGCACGATACCGCCAAGGAGATGCCCACCGCCCGGCAGCTGGAGCTGCTGCGCCAGTACCCGGATCTCGCCGGCGACACCGAGAACCGCCCCACCCCCGTGTGGCACGGGGTGTGCGCCGCCATCCTGGCCCAGACCCAGTGGGGGGTCACCGACCCCGAGATCCTCTCGGCGGTGGCCTGCCACACCACCGGCAAGCCGGGGATGTCCCTGCTGGACAAGATCCTCTACCTGGCCGACATGACCTGCGCCGAGCGGGACTTTGAAGGGGTGGAGCAGCTGCGCCGGCTGGAGTTCGAGGACATCGACCGGGCCATGCTGGCCGCCCTGGAACAGTCGGTGGGCTTTGTCCGGCACGGGGGGCGGCCGCTGGACCCCATGTCCGCCGCCACCCTCGAGGACATCCGGAAGACGGCGGCCCAAAAGGACGGAAAGGTGAAGGTTTGATAAAACGGATTGCAGATTCCGCCCGAGAATGCTATACTACTAAAAGACTGTGCCGCCCGCTTGGGCGGCAACGACACACAGCCTGTGCACACAGGCCCCTGAAGGAGACTGGACTATGAGTGGAACGCCCCGCCGTATCAATACAGACCGTTCACTGGGCATGCCTTCTCCGGGGGGCAGCGCCAGTGGCGGCGGCGTGCCGCCCCGCCCCCCCGTGCCGCCCCAGGCAGACGCACCCCAGGAGGACGACGGCCAGAGCTTTTTCCGGCCCCAGCCCGGGGACGCCGTGCCCCGGCCCCGGCAGGAGCCAGCGCACAGCGCTCCGGACCAGGACCCGCCGCGCGGCAAGGAGCCGCCCCGCCATTCATCCGGGGGCAAAAAGGGCGGCGGCAAAAAGAAAAAGCGCCGCCGTTCCCCCCTGTGGCTGCCGTTGGCGGTGGTGCTGGGCTGTATGGCCCTCATCGGCTGCGGGGTGATCTACGCGGTGAACTACGTCAGCCGGATCCAGGAGAGCATCCGCCCCGAGTCGGACGCCCCCTCCATCGTGGAGGAGATCCAGACGCTGGAGGAGTACAAGGGGGATGTGGTGAACATCCTGGTCTGCGGCATCGACTATGAGGAGGGCCGGGGCTACGGCGCCGACGGCAGCAACGACGGCATGACCGACATGATCCTCTACTGCCAGTTCGATATCAAGAACGGCGCGCTGCGGATGCTGCAGATCCCCCGCAACACCCTGGTGACCACCGGGAACCGCACCGTCACCCTCTCCAGCGGCAAGACCTACCGCGCCTCCAACTACCAGATCAACTCGGTGGCCCTGTCCAACGGCGGCAGCATCGCCGCCCTGGCCGAGGTGATCTACGACCAGTACAAGCTGCCGGTGGACTACTACGTCTCGATCAATATGCAGGCCCTCACCGAAGTGGTGGACAACTTCGGCGGCATCGAGGTGTATATCCCCCACGATATGGAGTACAACGGCAGCTACCTGGCCAAGGGCTACCGCAACCTGGACGGCGCGTCGGCCGAGTTCTTTGTGCGCAACCGGCACGGGGAAGGGTACGAGAACTCGGACATCGACCGGCTGAATATGCAGCGGTATTTCTATGCGGCCCTGTTCAAGCGGGCCCGCTCGATGGGCATTCAGGATATCCTCAACCAGATGCCCATCATTTTCAACAACTATATCGAGACGGATATGGACCTGGTCACCCTGGGCAAGCTGGCGGTCTCCTTCATGCGGATCGACAGCGCCAACATCATGATCGCCCAGACGCCGGTCTTTTCGGGCGGCGTGCCCTACATCGGGGCCACCGAGACCTCTGCGGGCTACTCCTGCGTGGTGCCCGACGCCGGCTCCATCGCCGAGCTGCTGAACACCTATTTCCGCACCTACACCGGCCCGGTGAGCGAAGAAGAACTGAACCTGGTCACCGACGACTGGCCGCACGGCTCGATCTCCACCAGCGCCAACATCCAGTTTGTGGGCCAGCTGGACAAGGAATCGGACGACGCCATCCTGGAAGGTGACACCGATGTGCAGGGCGCCGTGACCACCGACGGCCAGCCCGCAGGGGCGGGCCAGCAGCCGGCCGCCTGACCGATCCAAACGAAACTGTTCAAAGAAAGGGAGCTTATGGAAAACCTGAACGACAGCAAGAACCTTGCCATCCGCATTGCCAAGATCCTGGACAAGAAAAAGGCCCAGCAGCTCCGGGTGCTCAAGGTGCAAGATCTGACGGTGCTGACCGATTATTTTGTCATCGCGTCGGGCACCTCCACCACCCAGGTGGCCGCTCTGGCCGACGAGGTGCAGTACCAGCTGTCCCAGCAGGGGGTGGAGCCCTACCACACCGAGGGCTTCGACTCCAAAAACTGGATCCTGCTGGACTATTCCGGGGTGATCGTCCACGTCTTTGTGCCGGGCACCCGCACCTATTACGACCTGGAGCACCTGTGGGCCGACGCCGAGACGGTGGACGTCTCGGCCTGGCTGGAGGAGGCCGGCGGGGCGGACGAGGACGCCGGGGCCGCACAGTGACCGCTGTGGGGAAAGTCTTATAAAGTGAAGTAAAACGGGAGCTGATTGCAAGATGAAGTACGATTTCAAAGCCGTCGAGGCCAAGTGGCAGAAGGTCTGGGAGGACGAAAAGACCTTCCACGCCGAGATCGATCCCCAAAAACCCAAGTTCTACGCCCTGGTGGAGTTCCCTTACCCCTCCGCCGCCGGGCTGCATGTGGGCCATCCCCGCAGCTACACCGCCCTGGACGTGGTGGCCCGCCGCCGCCGCCAGTGCGGGTACAATGTGCTGTATCCGATGGGCTGGGACGCCTTTGGCCTGCCCACCGAAAACTACGCCATGAAGAACCACATCCATCCGGCCATCGTCACCAAGAAGAATGTGGACCGCTTCCGCGCCCAGCTCAAGAGCCTGGGCTTCTCCTTCGACTGGGACCGTGAGATCAACACCACCGATCCCGAATACTACAAGTGGACCCAGTGGATCTTTTTGCAGCTGTACAAGCACGGCCTGGCCTACAAGAAAGAGATGAACGTCAACTGGTGCACCGGCTGCAAGTGCGTGCTGGCCAACGAAGAAGTGGTCAACGGCGTGTGCGAGCGGTGCGGCAGCGAGGTGGTGCACCGGGTCAAGAGCCAGTGGATGCTGAAGATCACCGACTACGCCGACAAGCTGATCGACGGGCTGGACGGCCTGGACTACATCGACCGCGTGGTCACCCAGCAGAAAAACTGGATCGGCCGCAGCTACGGCGCCGAGATCGACTTCGGCACCACCACCGGCGACACCCTGACCGTCTACACCACCCGCTGCGACACCCTGTTCGGCGCCACCTACATGGTGCTGTCCCCCGAGAACAGCCTGCTGGCCCGCTGGATGGAGGAGGGCGTCATCCGCAACGCGGACGAGGTCAAGGCCTACCAGGCTGAGGCCGCCCGCAAGAGCGACTTTGAGCGCACCGAGATCAACAAGGAAAAGACCGGCGTGCGGCTGGACGGCGTCATGGGCATCAACCCGGTCAACGGCAAGCAGATCCCCATCTTCATCTCGGACTATGTCCTGGCCACCTACGGCACCGGCGCCATCATGGCGGTGCCGGCCCACGACAGCCGCGACTGGGAGTTCGCCAAAAAGTTCGGCCTGCCCATCGTCGAGGTGGTCAAGGGCAAGACGCCCTCCGACCTGGACAAAGAGGCCTTCACCGACGTGGCCACCGGCACCCTGGTCAACTCCGGCTTCCTGGACGGGCTGTCGGTCACCGACGCCAAGGAAAAGATGGCCGCCTGGCTGGAGGAGAACGGCAAGGGCCACAAGAAGGTCAACTACAAGCTGCGGGACTGGGTGTTCAGCCGCCAGCGCTACTGGGGCGAGCCCATCCCGATGGTCAAGTGCGACAAGTGCGGCTGGCAGCCCCTGCCCGAGAGCAGCCTGCCTCTGACTTTGCCCGACATCGTGGACTTTGAGCCGGGCCCCGACGGCGAGAGCCCCCTGGCCCGCCACACCGACTGGGTCAAGACCACCTGTCCCTGCTGCGGCGGCCCCGCCGTGCGGGAGACCGATACCATGCCCCAGTGGGCCGGTTCCTCGTGGTATTTCCTGCGGTATATGGACCCCCACAACCAGGACGCCCTGGCCTCCAAAGAGGCCCTGGAATACTGGTCTCCGGTGGACTGGTACAACGGCGGCATGGAGCACACCACCCTGCATCTGCTGTACAGCCGGTTCTGGCACAAGTTCCTGTATGACATCGGCGTGGTGCCCACCGCAGAGCCCTACCAGAAGCGCACCTCCCACGGCATGATCCTGGGACTCAACCCCCACAACTTTGCAAACCTCCCCGCCGACGAGCAGAAGGCCCTGCTGGAGCAGTACGGCAACCAGAAGGCCGCCGAGCGCGCCCTGGAGGAGAAGTACGGCGAGATGGCCCGGCACCCGGTGGTCAAGATGTCCAAAAGCCTGGGCAACGTGGTCAACCCCGACGACGTGGTGGCCGCCTACGGCGCCGACACCATGCGGCTGTACGAGATGTTCATGGGCGACTTTGAACAGGCGGCGCCCTGGCAGACTTCGGCCATTGCGGGCTGCAACCGCTTTTTGGACCGCGTCTGGGGCCTGTCCGAGAAGCTGGTGGAGGGCGAGGGCTACCGTCCCGCCATCGAGACCCTGATGCACCAGACCATCAAGAAGGTGGGCGCCGACATCGAGGGCCTCAAGATGAACACCGCCATCGCCCAGCTGATGACCCTGGTCAACGCCCTGTACGACAACGGCGGCGCCACCCGGGCCGAGTTCGAGACCCTGGTGCAGCTGCTCAACCCCTTTGCCCCCCACATGACCGAGGAGCTGTGGGAGAAGCTGGGCCACACCCACGACCAGCAGCTGGCCTATTACCCCTGGCCCGCCTACGACGAGGCCAAGTGCGTGGAGGCAACGGTGGAGATCGCCGTGCAGGTGAACGGCAAGGTCAAGGCGCGCCTGACCGTGCCCGCCGACATCACCGCCGACGACGCCATCGCCCAGGCCAAAGCCGAGCCGGCGGTGGCCGCCGCCCTGGCCGGCAAGACCCTGGTCAAGGAGATCTACGTCAAGGGACGGCTGGTCAATCTGGCGGCCAAGGGCTGAAAAGCGCCAAACCGGAGCGCGGCGTTTTCACGAATTGTTAAGAAACCGGCCCGGAAAAACTTTGATAAAAAGGTTGACTGAAACGCGAAAATGCGCTATACTGTCTCTGTTAGTTACTCTGTAACAACGAAATTCCCGCCTCACGGTCCAAGGGAGGGATAAGATGTCGGAAATTCGTGTTAAAGAGGGCGAGTCGCTGGAAAGCGCACTGCGTCGCTTTAAGCGGAGCACCGCCCGCAGTGGCGTGCTCGCAGAGGTTCGTAAGCGCGAGGCTTACGAGAAGCCCTCTGTTCGCCGCAAGAAGAAGTCGGAAGCGGCCCGCAAGCGCAAGTACAAGTAATTGAGCTTTGCCCACGGTCCAAAGGACCGCTGCGTTGCTAACGCCGATGTGGGAGAACCCCGTGCGGGTTCTCCCATTTTTGTTGCACGGAAGGAGCAGCCCTATGCTGATCACCCCCGAGTATGTCTTTCAGGATGTCACCCACATCACCCCCGCCTTTCTGGCGCAGAAGGGGGTGCGGGCCCTGGTGCTGGATATCGACAACACCCTCACCGGCGACCGCAGCCAGGAGCTGAGCGCCGACGTGGCCGCCTGGCTGGAGGCCATGCGGCAGGCGGGGGTGGGCCTGACGCTGGTGTCCAACGGCTCCCGCCGCCGCGTGGAACCCTTTGCACGCCGCCTGGGCCTTGCGTATATCTCCCGCTCGGCCAAGCCCCTGCCCTTTGGGCTGATGGCGGCCCGCCGCCGTCTGGGGGTGTCCCGGCGGCAGATGGCGATGGTGGGGGACCAGCTGTACGCCGACCGCCTGGCCGCCGCCCTCTACGGCATCCCGGCCCTGATGGTGGTGCCCCGGGGCCCCGACCTGGGGGCGCAGGTGCGCCTCAAGCGCAAGTGGGAGCGCCGCCACTGGCAAGCCTACTACGACAAAGGAGGAAAACTGCTGTGACACAGCCCCGCATCCGCTTTGGCCCCGCCGGCATGGGGGACAGCTTTGCCGGCATGGGCTACAAGAACAGCCTGGACATCCCCGCCTATACGGCGCAGTTCGGGCTGGACGCCTTCGAGTACCAGTGCGGGCACGGAGTGCGTCTGGGAGAGGACAAGGCCCGGCAGATGGCCGCCCTGGCGGCCGAAAAGGGGGTGCTGTTCAGCGTGCACGCCCCCTACTACATCAGCATGTCCAGCCTGGAGGAGGAAAAGCGCCTGGGCAGCATCCGCTACCTGCTCCAGAGCTGCGCGGTCTGCCGGGCGCTGGGGGGCAGGCGGGTGATCTTCCATCCGGGCAGCTGCGGCAAGCAGAGCCGTGCCGACGCCCTGGACAAGGCGATGGACACCCTGCGCCGCGCGATGGAGGCCCTGGATGAGGCCGGCTACGGGGACATGACCCTCTGCCCCGAGACGATGGGCAAGATCGGCCAGCTGGGCGATCTGGAGGAGGTGCTGGCCCTGTGCAGCGTAGACCGCCGCCTTGTGCCCTGCATCGACTTCGGGCACCTGAACGCCCGCACCCTGGGCGGCATCCGGAGCCAGGCGGACTACGCCGCCATCCTGGACCGGATGGGCGAGGCTTTGGGGGACGAGCGGGCCAGCCGGTTCCATGTCCACTTCTCCCGCATCGAGTTTTCGGCGGGGGGAGAAAAGCGCCACTGGACGCTGGCCGACACCCAGTACGGCCCCGAGCCGCAGCCGCTGATGGAGCTGCTGGCACGGCGGGGCCTTGCCCCCACCATCATCTGCGAAAGCGCCGGCACCCAGGCTGAGGACGCCGCCGCGCTGCGCCGGATGTGGCGCGCCGGGGAGCAAAAAGAGCTGTGAGAGCGCTTTTTGCCCTGTTTTTTGCCGAAACCCCTTGCCAAACAATGCGCAATTGGGTACAATATTCATAGATATGCGTGAGCATGAGATACTAAATTGATGGAGGAATTCCTTATGATTTCTGCAGGCGAATTTCGCAATGGCGTGACCTTTGAGCAGGACGGCCAGGTTCTCCAGGTCGTTGAGTTCCAGCACGTCAAGCCCGGCAAGGGCGCGGCCTTTGTCCGCACCAAGACCAAGAACGTCATCACCGGCGCGGTCATCGAGACCAGCTATAACCCCACCGCCAAGTTCCCCCAGGCGTTCATCGAGCGCCGTGAGGTGACTTACAGCTACCAGGACGGCGATCTGTACCACTTCATGGACAACGAGACCTACGACGACATCCCCGTCAACGCCAGCGACGTGCCCGACAACTTCAAGTTCTGCAAGGAGAACGAAGTGTGCAAGCTGCTGAGCTACAAGGGCAAGGTGTTCAGCGTCGAGATCCCCAACTTCATCGAGCTGACCGTCACCGAGACCGAGCCGGGCATTCGCGGCAACACCGCCACCAACACCCTGAAGCCCGCTACCGTTGAGACCGGCGCCACCCTGCGTGTGCCTCTGTTCATCAACGAGGGCGACGTGATCCGCATCGATACCCGTACCGGCGAGTATATGGAGCGCGTCTGAGTCGGAACCCAGAATGCAGCCGGGCTTGCGGCGTCTGCCGCCGGTCCGGCTTTTTGAATCGGCGGGCGTCCCGGCGCCCCTGGCTGGAGGGATAGAGTATGGAACTTGTTGAAAAAGCTGCCTATTTGCAGGGCCTGCTGGAGGGCCTGGGGGTGGACGAATCCACCCGCGAGGGAAAGATCTTCCACGCGATGGGCGATCTGCTGGCCGAGATGGCCGCCAGCATGAAGGCGATGGAGCAGGATATCACCCAGGCGGAGGACCAGCTGGAGCTGCTGCGCGGCGACGTGGAGGAGCTGCAGTCCGACGTGTACGAGGACGAGGACGACGCCGATGCGCCCTGCTACGAGGTGGACTGCCCCGGCTGCGGCGAGACGGTGTATGTCACGGAGGAGGACCTGGACGCAGGGGAGGCTTTCTGCCCGAACTGCGGCTGCACCTTTGAGGTGGCCCTGGAGGACGAGGCCGAAGACAGCGAGGAAGCCGGCGGCGATGGGCAGGAGCAGGCCCAGTATGAGGTGACCTGCCAGGCCTGCGGCGCGGTGAACGTGCTGGACGAGGACACCCTGCTGTCGGGCAAGGCCCGCTGCGGCAGCTGCGGCCGCCCCCTGGAGATCGATCTGCCCGGCCAGGAGGACTGAGCCGCCCCCATACACTGCAAAAACAAAACCCCTGCGGAGCGTATGGCTCTGCAGGGGATTTTTTTGCGTGGGCGCGGTCAGCGGAGGGCGGCCAGGGCTTTTTCGAGCCAGATGGCGCCGATATCCAAAGCGTTGTACAGCCCATGCCGCACCGACTGGCGGGCTGTGCGCTCCTTGATGGATTTGGACAGGTCGGTGGACAAAAGCGTCACCTGCACCTTGTCGGGCAGTTCCGTCCCGTCTACCGGGGCGGTGGTCAGGATCTGGAGATGCAGGACATAGGGATCGGTCATCCAGCCGTAATAGAGCTCATTGTCCTTGCGGACGAGGGGCTTGCCTTTATAGGTCATTTTGGGTTTGTAGGACATTCCAAAGCCTCCCTTGTTTATTTTTGAAGTCTGCGGCAGGGCCAGGCTGTCCGGCCCCGCCGCCGAAAGAATCCGATACATCTTAGTATAACATAAAAGCAAGAGTATTACAAATGATAAATCGGTGCAAGGCCGGCCCAAACGAAACCGCCCCGTGCTCAAACGAAACCGCCCCGTGCTTGCGGCGGCACAGGGCGGTCCATTTTGCGGTATTCGGTTTGGTATGAGGAGGAATCATGTGTTACAGGGGGCGGTTGCGGCCCCGCCGTTCCTGTGAGTATAGGATACCAAAGATTTATACATAAACTGTTTTGAATCTATGAATCTTTTGTAAACTCTCCTTTGGGGCCAAACAGCGCACATACGCGGTTATTCGGGGGCTTTCATGCTCTCCACCATGCTGATGGCCCGCACCTGGCGGCGCATCATGCGGCAGACGGCCACCGTGAACAGCAGCGTCAGCGCCACGCTGTACACAAAGCTGGTGGGCTCGAGGCTGCGGATGAACATCATCTGCTCCGACTCCACCGTCCGGATGACGAACTGGTGCATGGGCGCGCCAATGGCGAGGCCCACAGCGGCGCCGATGACGCTGAGCAGCTCGATCTCCCGGAAGATGTAGCGGTAGACCTCCTTGTCGAAGAAGCCCAGGACCTTGATGGTGGCCAGCTCCTTTTTGCGCTCGCCGATGTTGACGCTGATGAGGTTGTACAGCACCACTGCGGCCAGGGCCGCCGCACAGACGATGATGAGCAGGACCACATAGTTGATGCAGGCGATGGTGCTGTCGTACATGGCGGCGCTGTCGGCGGTGAAGGCGGTGCTGGAGACGTAGTTGCAGCCCAGCAGCACGGTGCTCAGGGTCTGGCGCTGGGTCTCCGAGCTGCAGCTGGTGACGGCGTACACCGTATTCCAGGCGGGGGAGTCCACCAGGACCTCCAGGGTCTCCTGGGTGACGTAGAGGTAAGCGCCCAGGTAGTTCTCGGTCACGCCGGTCAGGGTCAGGGGCAGATAGGAGGCGCCGGTGCCCTGCACCCAGACGGTGTCCCCGGCCTCCACGCCCAGCAGCTCGGCGGTCTTTTCGCTCAGCACCACGCTGCCCTGGGTGAAGATGAGGGGGCTGCCGCCGTTTTGCAGGGTGAAATACTCGGTCAGCTTCTGGGGCTCCTGGGCGGCCACCAGGGTGACGCTCAGCTCGCCGGCGCCGGCGGCATCCTCCGCCACCGTGACGGTGCGGGTGTAGAAGGCGCCCCAGCTCTCCACCTCATCCCGGGCGGCCAGGGTGTCGGTGAGGCCGCCCTCCAGCTCGAGGGCCTTGTCGCTGCTCAGGGAGATGGACAGGTCGGCCTTCTGGATGGAGCCGTACTGCCGGCTGACGATCTCCACGATGGAGTCCTGCAGGCCAAAGCCGATCAGCAGCAGGGCGGTGCAGCCCGCCACGCCCAGCACGGTCATGTAAAAGCGCTTTTTGTAGCGGAACATATTGCGGGCGGTGGTCTTTTGGGAGAAGCTCATCCGGCGCCACAGGGGCTTGACCCGCTCCAGGAAGATCCGCTTGCCTGCGGCGGGGGCGCGGGGCAGAAGCAGGGCGGCGGGCTTTTCCCGCAGGGATACGCGGCAGGCCGCCAGGGTGGTCAGGCCCACCACGCCGATGCTGATGACCACGCTCAGGACGGCCAGCAGGGGATAGACCCGCAGCCGGAAGGTGGGCAGGTCGAACACGGTGGAGTAGGCCCACCAGATGACCGACGGCACCCCGAAGAAGCCCAGCAGCATACCCGCGATGCAGCCCAGCAGGCCGGCGGTGGTGCCGTAGACCAGGTACTTGGCGGTGATCTCCCGGTCGGTGTAGCCCAGGGCCTTGAAGGTGCCCATCTGGGTGCGGTTCTCCTCCACCATGCGGGTCATGGTGGTGCTGGCCACCAGGGCCGCCACCAGGAAGAAGAAGACGGGGAACACCCGGGCGATGGACTCGATGCGGTCGGCGTTCTGTCCAAAGAACACGATGGACACCACGCTGTTGCGGTCCAGCACATACCACTCGCCGGATGCGATGTCGTCCACCTGCTCCTCCGCGTCGGCCAGCTGCCTGCGCGCGTCGGCCAGCTGGGCTTCGGCCTGGGCCTTCTGGGTCTCAAATTCGGCCGCGCCCTCCTGGTACTGCTGCCAGCCCTCGTCCAGCTGCCGGCGTGCGGCCTCCAGCTGGGCCTGGGCCGCGTCAAAGGCGGTGAAGGCCTCTGCGTTGCCGGTGTTCAGGGCCAGCTGCCCTTCCAGCACCTGCAGCTTCATCTGGCGCAGGGCGGCTTCGGCTTCGGCCACCAGCTCCTCGTTGGAGAGGTTGGGGGAGGAGATCAGCCCCTGGGCATACATCTGCTGTTTGCCCGCGTCCAGCTGGGCCTGGTAATCGGCCAGCTGCTGGTAGGTGGAATCGTACAGGGCCTGGGCCCGGTTGAGGATGTCCCGCAGCTCCACATAGTTGACGTCGTCCGGCTCGGCTTCCTCCAGGGCGGTCTCGGCGTTGTGCAGGATGTCCTCCGCATAGCCCAGCAGGGGATCGGCCACCCCCTTGAGGGTGACCAGCTGCTTGATCTGTTCCAGCTGCGCTTCAAAGTCCAGCACCTGGGCCTGGGCGGCCACCAGCTGGTCTGCGCCGCTGGCCATATTGCCGGGCAGGGCGGCCTTCTGGGCTTCCAGCTGGGCCGTGCCGCTCTGGTATTCGGCCTCGCCCGCCTCCAGCTGGGCTTTCGCCTCGTCCAGCTGATCCTGGGCGTCGGCCAGCTGGGCTTCGGCGTCGGCGGCCTGCTGCTCGAACTCGGCCCGGGCGTCGTCCAGCTGGTCCTGGGCCTGCTGGATCAGGTCCTGACGGCGCTGCCGGGCCTGGGCGCCGGCAATGGCTTCCAGACGGTCCATCACCGCCTGTACGGCGTTCTGGTATTCGTCGGAATCGTTGTCGTACGGACCGGCCCCCGCCGCCTTGATGTAACAGGTGGTATAGTAATCCATCGTCAGGCTGCCGTCCGCCACATAGGCCGCCAGGCCCAGGGCGCCGTTGCCGGCGGTGGTGCTCTCGGTCTCGGTGGAGAAATAGAGGGGGTCGGTGACAAAGCCCACCACCGTGAGGGTCTGGGCGGACAGGTCGTCCGCGCCCGACGAGAAGGTGATGACGTCCCCCAGCCGGATGCTGCCCGCCGCGCCCTGGTCCAGCACCTGGACGGCGCATTCCCCGGCGGATCCGGGCAGACGGCCCTCCTCCAGCACCAGGCGGTTCATGTTGGCGTCCTCCTGCAGGGTGGGGTAGACCGGCAGCTGCTGGACCCGGATGGCCAGGGTGCTGCCGCCGCGATAGCTGCCCTCGCAGTCCACCGACTTGACGGGCATCACGGCCTCGACCCCTTCCACCGCCGCGATGGCGTCGATGTCCGACTGCCCCAGGCCCAATGTGGACACCACCCGGATGTCAAAGACGTTCTGCTGGGCATACCAGGTCTGGCCGGCCCGGCGCATACCGGGGGCCACGCTGAGCAGGCCCGACAGCATCATGACGCCCAGCAGTACGATGCCGAACAGGGAGGCAAAGCGGCTTTTGTTGGCGGCGAGTTCCCGCCACATATTTTTGCGATAGGTCTTTTTCACAGCGCATCACCACTCGATCTCTTCCACCGGAACAGGGTGCTCATTGACTTCATTGGAGATGATCTGGCCGCTGCGGACCTGGACGATCCGGTCGGCCATGCCGGTCAGGGCGCTGTTGTGGGTGATGACGATGACGGTGCGCCCTGTGGTGCGGCAGGTGTTTTGCAGCAGAGCCAGCACCGACTTGCCGGTCTTGTAGTCCAAAGCGCCGGTGGGCTCGTCGCACAGCAGGATCTTGGGGTTTTTGGCCAGGGCCCGGGCGATGGCGACCCGCTGCTGTTCGCCGCCCGACAGCTGGGCGGGGAAATTGTTCAGCCGCTGGCCCAGTCCCACGCTCTCGAGGGTCTGGACCGGGTCCAGGGGATTTTTGCAGATCTCGATGGCCAGCTCCACGTTTTCCAGCGCGGTGAGGTTCTGCACCAGATTGTAGAACTGGAACACGAATCCCACGTCGTAGCGGCGGTAGGCGGTCAGCTCCTTTTCGTCAAAGCGGCTGACCTGTGCCCCGTCCAGCACGATGCGGCCCTCGTCGCAGCGGTCCATCCCGCCCAGCATATTCAGCAGGGTGGTCTTGCCGGCGCCCGAAGGCCCCACGATGATGCAGAACTCTCCCTTGTTGACATGGAAGGTCATGTGGTCCGCCGCCGCCACCCGGACGCTGCCGGTCTGGTAGTATTTTGACACATCGGTAAAACTGACAAAGGGCTCCATAGAACAACCACCTTCGCTTTCCATTCCTTGCGCCCGGGGGCGCTTTGCTTCTATTTTAATAGTACAACAAATCGCCCTGCACTTGCAAGCAAAAGCAGATTGTTTTAATGCAAACTTTACAAATAAGGACCAAAAACCGCCGCCCGTCCCGTCCCGGCCGCACGGCATGTGCGCAAACCTCCTCTTGACTTGCGGGCGGCGGCGTGCTACAATAGACCCAGTTTCAAAAATACAAATGCGTTGAAGGGGATAAAACGGGTCCTTCCCGCTTGCAGAGAGCCGCCGGTCGGTGTAAGGCGGCGCGGGTGTTTCCGGTTACTGGCCCCTGAGCGGCAGAGCTGAACGGCCATTCCCCAGTAGGCTCTGACGGATGCCCACCGTTACAGGGGCAGCGATTCGCCCCCGGCGGCTGATCGTGTGAGTGGCCGCATCATCTGCGGCAAAGAGAGTGGTACCACGGGACCGCCTTGTATCGACTTACAGGCTCTCGTCTCTCAAAGGCTTTGGTCCTTTGAGCGACGAGAGCCTTTTTCCATCCATTTTTTCGAAAACAGGAGGTAACCTGCCATGATGGACGCCACCAAGTACGCACCCGGATACTACCCCGCCCCTGCCGGCTACGACAGCTGGGTCAAAAAGGATCATATCGAAACGGCTCCCGCCTTTTGCAGCGTGGACCTGCGGGACGGCAACCAGGCCCTGATCGTACCCATGAGCCTGGAGGAAAAGATCGAGTTCTTCAAAATGCTGGTCAAGATCGGCTTCAAGGAGATCGAGGTGGGGTTCCCCGCCGCCAGCGAGACCGAGTATGAATTTTTGCGGGTGCTGATCGAGCAGAACATGGTGCCGGAGGACGTCACCCTCCAGGTGCTGACCCAGTGCCGCGACCACATCATCCGCCGCACCTTCGAGGCGGTCAAGGGCGCGCCCCGGGCCGTGATCCACTTCTACAACTCCACGTCGGTGGCCCAGCGGGAACAGGTGTTCCACAAGTCCAAAGAGGAGATCAAGCAGATCGCCACCGACGGCGCCCGGCTGGTCAAGCAGCTCAGCCAGGAGTACGAGGGCAATTTCCTGTTTGAGTACAGCCCCGAGAGCTTCACCGGCACCGAGCCGGACTACGCGCTGGAGGTGTGCAACGCGGTCATCGACATCATGGAGCCTACCCCCGACCGCCCCATGATCATCAACCTGCCGGTGACGGTGGAGATGAGTATGCCCCACGTCTACGCCAGCCAGATCGAATACTGCTCCAAGCACCTGCACAGCCGCGACAGCGTCATCCTCTCCACCCATCCCCACAACGACCGCGGCACCGGCGTGGCCTGCGCCGAGCTGGCGGTGCTGGCGGGCGCCCAGCGGATCGAGTGCTGCTTGTTCGGCAACGGCGAGCGCACCGGCAACGTGGACGCCATCACCCTGGCTCTGAATATGTACAGTCACGGGGTGGACCCCAAGCTGGATTTCTCGGATATGCCCGCCATCTGCGAGGTGTACGAGCGGGTCACCCGGATGCACGTCTATGAGCGGACCCCCTACGCCGGGCAGCTGGTGTTCGCGGCCTTCTCGGGCAGCCATCAGGACGCCATTGCAAAGGGGATGAACTACCGCAAGGCCACCGGCGAGCACCGCTGGACCTGCCCCTATATCCCCATCGACCCCCACGACATCGGCCGCACCTACGACGCCGACGTCATCCGGATCAACAGCCAGAGCGGCAAGGGCGGCATCGGCTTTGTGCTGGAGCAGAACTACGGCTACAACCTGCCCCCCAAGATGCGGGAGGACCTGGGCTACAAGGTCAAGGCCGTGTCCGACCACAGCCACAAGGAGCTGTCCGCCGCAGAGGTCTGCCGCATCTTTGAACAGCAGTACCTGAACAAGGAAAAGCCCTTCAACGTCAAGGAGGCCCACTTCATCCAGAAGAGCGGCATCACCGCGTCGGTCACCCTCGAGATGAACGGCGCCACCCGCGAGGTGGTCTCGATCGGCAACGGCCGTCTGGACGCGGTGGCCAACGCCATCCAGACCGCCACCGGGATGGACTTCCACCTGGACCAGTATTCGGAGCACAGCCTGGACGGCGGCTCCACCTCCCGGGCCGCCAGCTATGTGGGCCTGGTGTGGAACGACGGCACCACCACCTGGGGCGCCGGCACCGACACCGATATCATCGTGGCGGGCATCCGGGCGCTGGTGTCGGCCATCAACAACAAGTAAGCAGCCAAAATCATACCAATGGAGGAGAACCGTATCATGGGAATGACTCTGACGCAGAAGATCCTGGCACACCACGCGGGGCTCGCACAGGTCAAGGCGGGCCAGCTCATCAACGCCAGACTGGATATCGTGCTGGGCAACGACATCACCACCCCGGTGGCCATCAACGAATTTGAAAAGGCCGGCTTTGACAGCGTATTCGACAAGGAGCGGGTGGCCATCGTGCTGGACCACTTCGTGCCCAACAAGGACATCAAGAGCGCCGCCCAGTCCAAGCAGTGCCGCACCTTTGCAAACAAGTACGACATCCTCAACTTCTACGACGTGGGCCAGATGGGCATTGAGCACGCCCTGCTGCCCGAAAAAGGCATCGTCACCGCCGGCGACTGCGTCATCGGCGCCGACAGCCACACCTGCACCTACGGCGCGCTGGGCGCCTTCTCCACCGGCGTAGGCTCCACCGATATGGCCGCCGGGATGGCCACCGGCATGGCCTGGTTCAAGGTGCCCGCCGCCATCCGCTTTGTCCTCACCGGCAGCCTGCCCGAGCGGGTGTCGGGCAAGGACCTGATCCTCTCCATCATCGGCCGGATCGGGGTGGACGGCGCGCTGTACAAGTCGATGGAGTTCACCGGGCCGGGCGTGGCCAGCCTCTCGATGGACGACCGGCTGTGCGTGTGCAACATGGCCATCGAGGCGGGCGCCAAGAACGGCATCTTCCCGGTGGACGACGTGACCAAAGCCTACCTGGCGGGCCGCAGCCAGCGCACCCCCGTCTACTACGAGGCCGACCCCGACGCCGAATACGAGCAGACCATCGAGATCGACCTGAGCCGGCTGGTGCCCACCGTCAGCTGGCCCCACCTGCCCGAGAATACCCGCCCCGCCAGCGAGGGCGCCGACGTGAAGATCGACCAGGTGGTGATCGGCAGCTGCACCAACGGCCGCCTGGAGGACATGGAGGCCGCCTACGAGATCCTCAAGGGCAAGCACATCGCAAAGGGCGTGCGGGGCATCATCATCCCGGCTACGATGGCGGTGTACAAGGAGTGCATCCGCCGGGGCTGGACCGAAGCCTTCATCGACGCCGGCTGCATCGTCTCCACCCCCACCTGCGGCCCCTGCCTGGGCGGCTATATGGGCATCCTGGCTGAGGGCGAGCGGTGTGTGTCCACCACCAACCGCAACTTTGTGGGCCGGATGGGCCATGTAAAGAGCGAGGTGTACCTGGCCAGCCCGGCCACCGCCGCCGCCAGCGCCCTGACCGGCGTCATCACCGACCCCAGAACGGTCTAACGAGAGGAGCACACTGCCATGAACGCGAAAGGCCATGTATTCAAATACCCCGACAACGTCGATACCGACGTCATCATCCCCGCCCGCTACCTCAACACCCAGGACGCCAAAGAGCTGGCCTCCCACTGCATGGAGGACATCGACAAGACCTTCGTGCACCAGGTGCAGCCCGGCGACGTGATGGTGGGCGGCTGGAACTTCGGCTGCGGCTCCAGCCGGGAGCACGCCCCCCTGTGCATCAAGACCAGCGGCATCTCGGTGGTCATCGCCAAGAGCTTTGCCCGCATTTTCTACCGCAACAGCATCAACATCGGCCTGCCCATCCTGGAGTGCCCGGCGGCCGCCGACGCCATCGCGGCGGGGGATGTGGTCAGCGTGGACTTCGATACCGGCGTCATCACCGACGAGACCACCGGCGCCGCCTTCCAGGCCGAGCCCTTCCCGCCCTTCATCCAGGAGATCATTGCCGCAGGCGGCCTGATGAACTCCATCAAGGCCAAAAAGCAGTAAGGGAGGGTCCGACATGGAAAAGAACATCGCTGTCATCTGGGGCGACTGCGCCAGCCCCGAGATCGTCCGGCAGGCCGTGCGGGTGCTGGACAAGGTGGCCGAGAAGTACGGCCATACCTTCCACTACACCGACGCCGCGATGGGAGGCGAGGCCATCGACAAGTACGGCGACCCGCTGCCCCAGCACGAGCTGGACAAATGCCTGGCCGCCGACAGCGTGCTGCTGGGCGCGGTGGGCGGCCCCAAGTGGGAGGGCCTGCCCGGGGACCAGCGCCCCGAAAAGGGCCTGCTGCGGCTGCGCGCCGGGATGGGCCTGTACTCCAACAGCCGCCCGGCCAAGATCTGGCCCCAGCTGGCCCCCGCCAGCCCCCTCAAGCCCGAGATCGTGGCCCAGGGCATCGACTTCATCATCGTGCGGGAGCTGACCGGCGGCGTTTACTTTGGCCAGCACCGCACCGACACCCTGCCCAGCGGGGAAAAGCAGGCGGTGGACGTGATGCCCTATTCGGAGCACGAGATCGAGCGGATCGGCCGCATCGGCTTTGAGACCGCCCAAAAGCGCCGCAAAAAGCTGTGCTGCGTGGACAAGGCCAACGTGCTGGACACCAGCCGTCTGTGGCGCGCGGTGATGCACCGCATCAAGGACGATTACCCGGACGTGGAATACAGTGAGATGTTCGTGGACAACGCCGCCATGCAGATCGTCAAAAACCCGGCCCAGTTCGACGTCATCGTCACCGAGAATATGTTCGGGGATATCCTGTCCGACGAGGCGTCCATGATCACCGGCTCCATCGGCATGATCCCCTCCTCCTCCCTGGGGGACGGCACCCGGGGCCTCTATGAGCCCATCCACGGCTCGGCCCCCGACATTGCGGGCCAGGACAAGGTGAACCCCACCGCCTGCATCCTGTCGGCCGCCATGATGCTGCGGTACAGCTTCGGGATGCCAGCTGAGGCCGACTGCATCGAGCAGGCCGTAGGCCGGGTGCTGGACAAGGGCCTGCGCACCGCCGACAATATGTCCGCCGGCTGCACCTGCCTGGGCTGCGCCGCGATGGGCGACGCCATCCTGGCCGAAATGGATTGACCAGCCGCCGCAAAAGCGCCACAGAACGCAACAAAAAAGCCGTATGCACCCGCTTGGATGCATACGGTTTTTGCTTTGGGTGGGGGTTGCAAAGGGGGCTTTTGTGTGGGTCAGAGGCCAAGGGGGTAGGTGAAGGGGGTGAGGGTGTAAGTTCCTTCCGTTAGACCGCCGTTGTCTCCCAATCGCTGTTTGAGGGTATTAAGGGAACTATTACCATCACTATTCCACGAGCTGGGGTAATAAATGATGAGGCCGCTTGTGTTTAAGTTACGAAATACCTGCGCCCCAATCGTTGGGACATTGTAAAAGTATATGTGTTTTAGGCTGTTGCAGTTCTGAAATGCGCTGGAGCCGGAAGCGCCATCTTCAATGGTCTTTAAATCCTTGGGCAACCTGACTTCGGTCAGTTCATCGCACGCTGAAAATGTGCCATAGCGAATGATAGCCACCTCGGTGTTGCTCAGGTCGATCGAGGTCAGGTCGTTGCCTGCGAATGCATAGTCGCCAATGCTGGTCAAGCCTGTGCAGTTGCTCAAATCAAGAACTTTGATGGAATCTTTGTTGTAATTTGGCGCTTCCCCGGTCTGCTCCTTGGCTTTCACATTTCCAAACACCCAAAACGAAGCGGCCCCCGGCTCTGTACAGGCAGAGACAGGGGCCGCTTTTGGCACAAAAAACCCCCGGCCTTCTCGCGGAAGAAAGCCGGGGGCTGTTTGCAGATTTAGGAAGCGATGAAACGGCTTAATAGTGCAGGCCGTCGGCGGTCAGGGCCTCCAGGACCGGCAGCATGGCGGCGCATTCCGCCCGGGCGGCGGGAAGGTCCATGTCGCGGTAGTTGCCGCACTCCACTTCGCTGGCGCCGGGGATGGGCCCCTCATACGAGGCCATAAAGCGGAAGGAATCCACCGTGAGCGCGAGGGCCTGGGCAGGGGACAGCCCGCGCGTCAGCAGGTAAAAACCGGTGCGGCAGCCCATCGGCCCCACATACACCACGCCCTGGCTGTACGAACTGTTGCGGGCGTAGGTGGCAAACAGATGCTCGATGGTGTGGGCTGCCCCGGTGGACAGGTAGTCCCCCTGGTTGGGGCGCTTCATCCGGATATCCCAGGTCAGCACGTCGCCGTCCTGCCGGGAAAGGTACATACCGGGCATCAGTTTGGTGTGGTCCACGCAAAAGCTGGCGATCCGCTCCATACCCGCGCCCCCTTACACCTGGCTCTGCAGGGACTGGACGCTGCCGTGAGCGCAGTCCACCGCAATGTCCAGGCCGTCGCGGATGTGGCTGGTGGCGCCCTGTGCGCCCACGATGGCGGGCTTGAGCAGGGCTTTGGCCACAATGGCCGCATGGCTGTTGAGGCCGGGCTCCTCCACCACCAGGGCGGCGGCGTCGCGGATGTAGGGGGTCATATCGTTGTTGGTGAAGGGCAGCACCAGGATCATGCCGGGCTTGAAGCGGGCCTTGATCTCGTCCAGGGTGTGGCAGACGCAGGCTTTGCCGGTGGCGCTGGCGTTGTCGCTGTCCTCGCGGCCCACGCCCACGCCGGAGGCCAGGCAGTTGCCCACCATGTGGATCTTGACCATGTTGGTGGTGCCGCTGACGCCCACCGGCACGCCGGCGGTGACGACGGCCAGCTCGCCGTTGTGGATGTAGCCGTACTTCTCAGCCAGGCCGGTGGAGACCTCGATCAGTTCGTCGGTGCTGTGGGCCAGAGGCATCAGCAGCGGGGTGATGCCCCAGGAAAGGGACAGCTGGCGCTGCACCTGGGGCCGCATCACAAAGGCAATGATGGGCTGGTCGGGACGGTATTTGCTCAGCAGGCGGGCGGTGTTGCCCGACTCGGACACGGTGACGATGGCCGATGCATTGACGTCCTGTGCGGTGAGGCAGGCGGCGTGGGCGGTAGCGTCGCTGACCGAAGTGGTGCCGCTGATCTTCATCCGGCCCAGACGGTGCACCTGGTAGTGGGCGTCGGCCTCGGTGCGCTCGGCGATCTGGGACATGGTGCGGAGGGCCTCCACCGGATAGGCGCCGGCGGCCGTCTCGCCCGACAGCATGATGGCCGAAGTGCCGTCGTAGATGGCGTTGGCCACGTCCGAGATCTCGGCACGGGTGGGACGGGGGTTGTTGATCATGCTGTCCAGCATCTGGGTGGCGGTGACGATGGGCTTGCCGAAGGAGTAGGAGCGGTCGATGATGGACTTCTGGATGCTGGGCAGCTCGGAGAAGTCGATCTCCACGCCCAGGTCGCCGCGGGCCACCATCACCGCGTCGGCGGCCGCCAGGATGCTGTCGATGTTCTCGACGCCTTCGGGGTTCTCGATCTTGGCGATGATGCGGATCTTGGAGTCGTACATATTCAGCAGGTTGCGGATCTCATACACGTCCTGTGCGGTGCGCACAAAGGAGGCCGCGATGAAATCGAAGCCCTGCTCGATGCCGAAGATGATGTCATCCCGGTCGCGCTGGCTCATATAGGGCATGGACAGGTGGACGCCGGGAACGTTGACGCCCTTCTTGTTCTTGATCTTGCCGCTGTTCAGCACGGTGCAGACGATGTCGGTGTCGGACACGTCCCGGATGGACAGCTGGATCAGGCCGTCGTCCAGCATGATGGTGCCGCCGGGGGCCACATCGTGGGGCAGGTCCTTGTAGGTGATGGAGACGATCTCGTTGGTGCCCTCCACCTCGCGGGTGGTCAGGGTGAAGGTCTGGCCTTCCTCCAGGACCTCCGAGCCGTTCTTGAACTCCTTGAGGCGGATCTCGGGGCCCTTGGTATCCAGCAGGGCCGCCACAGGCTTGTCCAGCTCTTCCCGGATGGCCTTCAGGGCCTCAAAACGGCCCTTGTGCTCCTCGTGGGAGCCGTGCGAGAAATTGAAACGGGCCACGTTCATCCCGTTTTCCACCAGCGCCCGCAGCACGCCCTCCTTATCGGTGGAAGGGCCCAGGGTGCAGATGATCTTGGTTTTGCGCATTGCGATACCTCCTAGCAAACCGGTTGCTGTATGCTGTATGTATAAGGTTTTGCTTTGTTTCCATACACCCCTATTATAACGGGATGAATACAATTGGGCAAGCAATTTTTTGTAAAATATTGCCCGCCGTCCCAAAAGCCGCGCTGCCCTGCAAAATGGGCGCGGAAGGTGACCGGGCCTCTTTCTCTCCGGCGCAAAATATGGTACAATAGCAAAAAACATTGCATCATACGGCGGGCTGAGTGCCGGCAGGACCGGCCGCGCCGCCGCCCGCCGCAGAAAGGATGGATCAAGAATGGCAAAACGTGTATTCCTGATCGTTTTGGACAGCTTCGGCATCGGGGCTGAGCCGGACGCCGCCGCCTTCGGGGACGAGGGCACCAACACATTGGGGGCCATCGCCGGGCACCCCGCGTTCCATTGCCCCAACATGGGCAGGCTGGGCCTGTTCAACATCGACGGGGTGACGGTGGGGCAGAAGGACCCCGCGCCCCTGGGGGCATACGCCCGCCTGCAGGAGCAGAGCATGGGCAAGGATACCACCATCGGTCACTGGGAGATCGCCGGCGTGGTCAGCCCGGAGCCTCTGCCCACCTTCCCGGACGGTTTCCCCCCTGAGCTGATCGCCGATTTTGAGGCAAAGACCGGCTACAAGGTGCTGTGCAACAAGCCCTATTCGGGCACCGAAGTGCTGAAGGACTACGGCGAGCAGGCGATGGCCCAGAATGCCCTGATCGTCTACACCAGCGCCGACAGCGTGTTCCAGGTGGCGGCCAACGAAGCACTGGTGCCGGTGCCCGAGCTGTACCGCATCTGCGAGACGGCCCGCCGGATGCTCACCGGCAAGTACGGGGTGGGCCGGGTCATTGCACGGCCCTTTGTGGGGGACTGCGCCGCAAACTTCAAGCGGACCACCAACCGCCACGACCTCAGCCTCAAGCCCCCCCGGGACACCATGCTGGACCTGATCCGGAAGGCGGGACTGGATGTCATCTCGGTGGGCAAGATCTACGATATCTTTGACGGCCAGGGCCTGACCGAGAAGATCAAGACCACCGGCAACACCAACGGCATCGCCTTCACCCAGGCTTTGCAGACCCGGGATTTTGAGGGTCTGGCCTTCATCAACCTGGTGGATTTCGATATGCTGTACGGTCACCGGCGCGACGTGGCCGGCTATGCCGCCGCCGCCACCGAGTTCGACCGCTTCCTGGAGGGCTTTCTGCCCGGTATGCGGGAGGATGATATCCTGATGGTCACGGCCGATCACGGCTGCGACCCCTCCTACACCAAGACCACCGACCACACCCGGGAGTATGTGCCCTGGCTGGTGTATGGCAAGCACGTTTGCCCCGGCGCCGATCTGGGCACCCGGCTGTGCTTCGGCACCATCGCCAAGACCATCTGCTCCTATCTGGGCGTAGACGCCTCCACCCTGGACGGCCAGAGCGCCTGGGACGAGATCCGCTGCTGAGAACCGCAAAATGCCCCCGCCTTTCTCTTGGGAAGGGCGGGGGCGTTTTATTTTAGGATCGGCTTATTTCTTGGAGGGGTAGAGGTCGGGGTGGTACTGCTGGCAGGTGCACTTTTTCCACTTCAGGCCGCTGCCGCAGGGGCAGGGATCGTTGCGGCCGATCTTGCCCACCCGGACGGGCTTGTTGGCAGCGCCTGCCACCTGGCCCGCAGCGGCTGCCTTGGCGCCGGCGCTCTGGCCGGTCATCTTCTGGCGCAGAGCCGCCACGTCGGCAGAGCTGGGGTTGGCCGACGGGATGGGCGCCCGGGCCGGTGCAGGCTGGGCCTGCGCAGCCGGTGCGGCTGCCTGAGGGGCGGGAGCGGGCCGGGCGGCCGGAGCCTGGGCAGGCTGCTGGCCGGGCTGCACCGGGCGCACCTCGATCATCAGCAGCATCTTGACGGTGTCCTCACGGATGGAGTCCACCATCTGGTCGAACATATCGAAGCCCTCGATGCGGTATTCCACCACAGGGTCCTTCTGGCCGTAGCTGCGCAGCGAAATGCCCTTGCGCAGCTGGTCCATGTTGTCGATGTGGTCCATCCAGTAGCGGTCCACGCAGCGCAGCAGGCAGATGCGCTCCAGCTCCCGCATGAGGGGGGCGCCGTAGCGGGCTTCCTTGTCGGCAAGCACCTTCATGCCGCGGTCGTACAGGCTGTCGGCCACTTCCTGCTGGGTCAGCCCGGCGCGCTGCTCGTCGGTATACTGGAAGTCGTTCTCGGTGGCCAGCCAGCCGTTGTAGTGGCGGCGCAGGGCGGCGAAGTCCCAGGTATCCTTGTCCTCGCCGGCCAGGAACAGCGCGCAGCTGCTGTCCACGTTGTCCCGCAGCATCTTGTGGATGTCGGCGCTCACGTCCTCGCCGTCCAGCACCTTGTGGCGCTGGCCATAGATGATCTCGCGCTGCTGGTTCATGACGTCGTCGTACCGCAGCACGTTTTTGCGGATCTCGAAATTGCGGCCCTCCAGCTTCTTCTGGGCGCTCTCGATGGTGGAGGTGATCATCCGGGTCTCGATGGGGGTATCCTCGTCCAGGCCCATGCTGTTCATCAGGTTCTGGACCCGCTCGCCTCCGAACAGGCGCATCAGGTCATCCTCCAGGCTCAGGTAGAAGCGGGAGGCACCCGGGTCTCCCTGGCGGCCGGCGCGGCCCCGCAGCTGGTTGTCGATGCGGCGGCTCTCGTGGCGCTCGGTGCCGATGATGAACAGGCCGCCTGCGGCCCGCACTTCCTCGGCCTCGCTGGCGATCTCCTCCTTGTACTGGCGGTACAGCTGGTCAAAGCGGGCCCGGGCCGCCAGGATGTTGGCGTCGGAAGTCTCGCTGTGGCCGTCCGCCTCGATCAGCAGATCCTCCACCTGCTCGGGCAGGGCGTCCTGGGGTGCTTCGGGGTTGAGCAGCTTTTCACAGAACTGCTCCTTGCGCATCTGGGCCTTGGCCATGAACTCGGCGTTGCCGCCCAGCATGATGTCGGTGCCGCGGCCTGCCATGTTGGTGGCGATGGTGATGGCGCCCTTCTTGCCGGCCTGGGCCACGATCTCGGCCTCGCGCTCGTGATTCTTAGCGTTCAGGACGTTGAAGTCCCGGGTGCGCTTCTGGAGCATCTTGGCCAGGATCTCACTCTTTTCCACGCTGACCGTGCCCACCAGCACCGGCTGGCCCTTGGCATGGCACTCCATCACCTGGTCGATGACGGCGCGGTACTTGCCCGCCACAGTGGAGTAGACCACGTCGGGGTAGTCCTTGCGGATGTTGGGCCTGTTGGTGGGCACCGTGACGATGTTCAGGCCGTAGATCTCGGTGAACTCGGTGGCCTCGGTGCGGGCTGTACCGGTCATGCCGGACAGCTTTTTGTACATACGGAAGTAGTTCTGGAAGGTGATGGTGGCCAGGGTCTTGCTCTCGGAGGCGATGTGGACGCCTTCCTTGGCCTCGATGGCCTGGTGCAGGCCCTCATTGTAGCGGCGTCCGATCATCAGACGGCCGGTGAACTCGTCCACGATGATGACCTCGCCGTCCTTGACCACATAGTCGATATCCTTTTTCATGACGCCGTGCGCCTTGATGGCCTGCTCGATGTGGTGCACCAGGGTCATGTTCTCGGCGGCGGCCAGGTTCTCCACCTTGAAATATTCCTCCGCCTTGCGGATGCCGCTGGCGGTCAGGGTGGCGGTCTTGTGCTTTTCGTCCACCACATAGTCGCCGTCGGCCTGGTCGTCAGCCTCCTCTTTGCTCTCCAGCTCCACCACCACGCTCTTGCGCAGCGAGCGGACGAACTGGTCCACCTGGGTGTAGAGGGAGGAGGAGTCCTCCCCGCGGCCCGAGATGATCAGGGGGGTGCGGGCCTCGTCGATGAGGATGGAGTCCACCTCGTCCACGATGGCGTAGGCATGGCCGCGCTGGACCATGTTGGCCTTGTAGGTCACCATGTTGTCGCGCAGGTAGTCGAAACCGAACTCGTTGTTGGTGCCGTAGGTGATATCGGCGTTGTAGGCCTTGCGGCGGGCGGCGCCGTCCAGGCCGGGGACGATCAGGCCCACCGTCAGCCCCAGCCAGCGGTACAGCTTGCCCATCCACTCGCTGTCGCGCTTGGCCAGGTAGTCGTTGACGGTGACCACGTGCACCCCTTCGCCGCTGAGGGCGTTCAGGTAGGCGGGCAGGGTGGCCACCAGGGTCTTGCCCTCGCCGGTCTGCATCTCGGCGATGTTGGCGCGGTGCAGGGCGATGCCGCCGGTAATCTGCACCGGGAAGTGCTTCATGCCCAGCACACGCCAGGCGGCCTCGCGGCAGACCGCGAAGGCGTCGGGCAGGATGTCGTCCAGCGTCTCGCCCTTGGCCAGCCGCTCTTTCAGGGCGGGGGTCTGGGCTTGCAGCTCGCCGTCGGACATGGCTGCGTAGGTGGGCTCCAGGTCAAGGACCTTCTTGGTGATGGGGTTGATCTTCTTCAACTCCCGGTCCGAGAAGGTGCCAAAGATTTTTTCTACCAGGGACATAGTTTCACCTCAAAATACAGGATGGTCTGTCTATCAAAAAGCAGTGATGCTGAAAGCGGGATCAGCCGGGCCGCAGCCCGGGCACGCCGCCTCTATGATACACCAAAGCGGGAAGGGGTGTCAAACATTTGGGGCGGTTTCAGGTAAAATTTCTGTGAACAGAGCAAAAATGCCGCCCTGTGCGGCCCAAAGCCGGGGCACAAGGCGGCAGAAAACGCGATCACAAAAGCCCGGGCAGCTGTTCCAGGCTGTCGATCAGCTGGCAGCCTGTGGCGGCCAGACGGGCGCGGCTCTGGTGGCCGCCGGTGTAGAGGATGCAGCGCACCCCCATGGCCCGGGCGGTCTCGGCGTCGTGGTCGGTGTCTCCCACCATGACGCAGCGGGCGGGGTCGGCCCCGCTGCCTGCCAGATACTGCCGCCCCAGGTCCACCTTGCCGGCGCCGTAGATGTCCTTCAGCCCCAGCATCTCCTGGAACAGCCCGCCGATGCCCCGATGGCCGGCCTGCTGTACCAGATAATCCCGACGGGATACCGACAGGATGGCCTGCCGGATGCCCCGGCCCGCCACCGTCTCGAGGGCGCGGGCCGCGCCCGCCGTCAGGGGGCAGGCGTCCACGTCCGCGTTGTAGCGCTGCATATAGCTGTCGGCCAGAACGGGATAGGGGTCGCGGTCAAAGTCGAACCCGGCCCGCCGGTAGTAGGCCTCGATGGGAAAGCCGAAGATCTCCCGGTAGCGCCCCAGCGAATACCGCTGCTCGTAGCCGTATTCCTCCAGCAGGCCGTTCAGACAGGCTACGCTGTAACGGACGTCATCCATCAGGGTGCCGTTCCAGTCCCAAAAGACCAGGCTTGTATCTGCCATAAGGGGCCTCCTTTCGGTGTGTCAGGCGGTGCGGACCCCCTCGTCCGAGAACAGCCGGCGCAGGCGGGGGTCCGATTCGATCAGGCGGGCCAGGGCCACGCCCAGCACCCCGCAGCTGATCACTTCGCCGGCGCCCACCGTCAAAGCGTTGAACAGCACCAGGGCGGGGGTGGCGGGGGAGTCCGAGAAGAAAATGGCGATCTCGGGCCCCACGATGGCGGCGTTCCACAAAATGGGGGGCAGAGCCGCCGGGATGGCCAGGCCCTTGACCCGCGCGCGGCGCAGCGCGTAGGTGCACAGGCAGGCCAGGAAGGTGGCCAGGGTGCCGAAGACCACGTCGATGAAGGTGGAGCCCAGCAGATTGGCCAGAGCGCAGCCCAGGGTGACGCCGATGATATACTCAGGGCCAAAGATGGGCAGCAGGCACAGCGCCTCTGCCACGCGCACCTGGATGGCCCCGTAGGAGAAGGGGGCAAGGCCAAGGCACAGGGCCACATAGATGGCGGCCACCACCGCGCAGCGGACCAGTTTGAGGACGGACAGGGATTCCTTTCGCATCATTGCAATACTCCCGGCGGAAAGATTTTGACCTGCCGGGGCCGCCAGCCCCCGGAGGTTTGGCCCGGCAGCGGTCCTGCCGGGGAGCCTAAAATCCTAAGTTGCTCTGAGAACGTTATTTGGATTTGAGGGGTGCGCCTGTGCGCACGCTACCGGATAGTATAGCACAGAAAGGGCCGGCAAGGCAAGAGAAAAAACGCCCCGGTCGGTCCGCGCCCCGCAGAGGGCACAGACCGGCCGGGACGTCCCGGAGGTCAAAAAGAGATTCAGCGCAGCTTGCCGGTGTAGGCGATGGCCAAAGTATCGGGGCCGGTGTTGGCCGACACCACGCCGCCCAGCTCAAAGACGACCAGAGGTTCCTGGCCGAAGGCTTTTTTGCAGGCCCGGCGCAGGTCCTCGGCCTGAGGGATGCCGGTATGGCCGATGATGTATTCGAAGTCATCCACCCCGGCGGTGCGCTTTTTGCACAGGTCGATCATGGCGGGGATCACCTTGTCGTCCCCGCGCACCTTGCTTTCCACCACCGTCTTGCCGTCGATCAGGGTGATGATGGGGCGCAGGCCCAGCAGCTCTCCTGCAAAGGCCGCCGCCGCCGAGATGCGGCCGCTCTTTTTCATCTGGCGCAGGCTGTAAGGTCCCAGGACGATCTCCATCTTGTCCATCTGGGTCTCAAATTCCCGCACCACATGGCGCAGTTCGGCGCCGTTGCGCAGCTTGCGGGCCAGCTCGCAGACATACCAGCCGAACACCATCGAATAAGTGTGGCTGTCCAGCAGGTGGATGCGCATTTTGTGTTCGGGGCGTTCTTCCCGCAGCATCCCCTGGGCGATCACCGCATTGTCGTAGGTGGAGGAGCCGGACCGGTTGATGCAGATGTGCACCACGTCGGTGTAGCCCTCATCCACGTACTGGCAGTATTTCTCGCAGAACTGGAGAGGCGTGATGGCGGCGGTGGAAGGCACCCCCTTGGCTTTGCGCATCAGGCCGTAAAATTCTTCGTTGGTGCAGCTGACCCGCTCCAGGTAATCCACGCCGTCCAGCATGATATGGAAGCTCATGATATCGATGCCGTATTTGTCGGCCAGTTCTTGGGGGATGTCGCAGGAGGAATCGGTCAGGATGGCGGTCTTGTTCATACTCAGGTCCTCACTTCCATTCATAATCACGCAGGTGGCCATGGTCCAGCAGCTCGGGGAAATCCCACTGGCGCAGCACCTCGAACACGCCCACCGCCACGCTGTTGGACAGATTCAGGCTGCGGGCGCCTTCCCGCATGGGCAGGCGGATGCACCAGTCCTGGTTGGCGGCCAGAAGAGCTTCGGGCAGCCCGGCGTCCTCCCGGCCAAACACCAGGTAGGCGCCGTCAGGGTAGGCCACGTCGGTGTAGCGGCGCGGCGCTTTGGTGGAAAAATAATAATAGGGGCCGCTGTTCTTTGCAAAGAACTCCTCAAGTCCCTGATAATATGTTATATCAAGCATGGGCCAATAGTCAAGCCCCGCGTGCTTCAATTTTTTATCGTCGATCGCAAAACCCATCGGTCCCACAAGGTGCAGCCGGCAGGCGGTGCAGGCGCAGGTGCGGGCCACGTTGCCGGTGTTTTGGGGGATGCGGGGCTCCACCAGGACGATGTTCAGGGTGGGTTTCTGTGGCATCTTTTCCTCCATTTCACATCTCCCTCATAGGCGCCAGGCGGGGCAGCAGAGGCTCGAACCACACCCCGCAGCGGGTGTCGGCGTCCCGGGGGGTGTGCTGGATGGCCTGGGCCACAAAGCCGGCGGCCGCGTCGGCGGCGGCGCTCAGGACGTTGCCCCGCAGCAGCGACCCGGTGACGATGGCTCCAAACAGGTCCCCGGTGCCGGGGAAGCTGCGGTCCATGTGCAGGTGGCGGACCACAAAGGGCTCCTCGCCCGCGCCGGCGCAGCCCACGAACTTGCCCATGGGCAGCCCGGTGACCACCGCCCGGCCCGCAAGGCCGGTCAGCCGGCCGGCCAGGTCAAGGGCCTCCTGCTCCGATACCGAGCCCTCGGGCAGGGCGGGGTCCTGGCCCAGCAGCAGCCGGGCTTCGGTGAGGTTGGGCAGGATGAGGTCGGCGGAGCGGCACAGCTGCCCCACCGCCTGGATCAGCCCGGGGCCAAACCCGCTGTAAGGCCTGCCCCCATCCGCCATGACAGGGTCCACGATCTTGAGCGCGCCGGGCCACAGACGGAAAGCCTCGGCGGCTAAGCAGACCAGGTCCTCGCTGCCCAGATAGCCGGTGTAGATGCAGTCGGGTTCCAGGCCCAGGCTGCGGTAATGCTCCAGGGCGGCGCGGCCAAAGGCCCCGCAGTCCTGCCGGGCGGGGTCACCCAGGCCGCCGGTATGGGTGGAAAGCAGCATGGTGGGCAGGGGGATGGGCTGGGCGCCCATCACGGCCAGTACCGGCAGGATGACGGTCAGACTGCACCGCCCCGCCCCGGACAGGTCGTGGATGCACAGGACTTTTTTGGGTTCAGAAGGTTGGAACAAAAGGCAAGCCTCCTTTATTTGACAGGTTGGATATCCCGGCGCCCCGCGGGGATACTAGGGTGTATCTGAGAAGTCAAACATGCTGAGAGATTCGCCAAAAAGTGCCAGCTGCAAGGCGCATGAGCGCCGCACTCCTGACGATGGAATGCAAGCGAATGCAACGCAGCAGATGGTGCTTTTTGGTAGAATAGATCAGCGTGGGGGAGTTTTCAGATACACCCTAAAAGACGTGTTGGGGAAGCTTTCTGCTTCCCGGATGCACGACCGCAGCCGCCTTTGCGGCAGCGGATCTGGACGAAAAAGGAGGGCACCGAGATGAAAGAACAACAGATGAGATCTGCCGCCGGCATGCTGTTGGGCCTGGCGGCAGGGGCCGCAGTGGGGGCCGCGGGCGTGATGGCCGCAGTCCATCAGGACCCCCGGGGCGTACGCCGGGCGGCCCGCAAGATGGCCAAAGGAGCCGAGCACGCTGTGGGCCGTCTGGACCAGATGGCCAACGACCTGATCGACCGCTTCTGACCGGGCAAAAAAAGGCTGCGGCAGGCGATGAGCCCCGCAGCCTTTTTCGCGCAGGCGATGCGTTTACAGCACGGCGATGCACATCCGGGCGGTTTTGGTGGTCTCGCCCAGCAGGTCCACGTCCATCTCGATGGCGCAGGTCACCAGCAGGGAGCGGCTGACATTGCTGCCCGTCAGCACCGAGGAGGGCAGGTTGCGGATGGTCAGCACGGCGGTGTTGTCGTCAAAGCTGCCGGTCACTTCCCCGTCGTAGGGGATGTCACCGATGGTCAGCCCGGACAGGTGTCCGGTGAACACCACCGTCGAGACGGTCTGGATGGGCAGCACCAGGGTGTAGGTGCCGTTGGACTGGCGGATGAGGGTGGCTTCGCGGCCGTCATCCACGCCGTCGCTGACCACCGAGAGGCTTTCGCTGTCCTCCTCCCAGAAGGTCACCGAAACGGGCAGGGTGGCGGTGAAATTGTCCGCAGCGCCCACCGCCCCCGCGCGCAGCCCGCAGGCCAGCAGCAGGGCCAGCGCCAGCAGCGCCGCCGACAGCTGTCTATAAAAAGTACGGGTCATGATTCAAACATCCTTTCCTCAGGGGCAGAAGCAGGCAGTCCGGTACGAAACGCTGAAAATGTGTGCAAACTACCCCACTATCAAGATAGCACCATTTTTCCAAAATGTCAAGAGCGCGTCAAATTTAGGACAAGGATACAGCGCCCGACCCAAGACGGCAAAACCCCGCCCCTTCTTGGCAAAGGGACGGGGCGTGGAAAGACGGAGATCAGAAGCCGAAGGGCCGGTAGAAGAAGCGGTTGCCGCAGCAGCAGTTGCACAGCAGGTTGAGCAGGATCATGGACCAGCACCACCGCATGATGCCGCCCCCGGGATTGTAGGTGCTCTGGGTGGCCCGGTAGGCCTGGCTGGGGCCCTGCATCCGCTCGAGGTTTGCGCGGTATTCGCTGTTGTTCGGCTCCATCTGCACCGCGCGGCGGGCATCCTGCATGGCGTCCACCGTGCGGCCCAGACCCTGGTAGGCCAGGCTGGAGTAATAGTACCACCGGGCGCTGCGCTGGCGCTGGTCATCCAGCACGCGGCGGGCCTCCGCATAGCGGCGGTTGATGATGAAATTGCGGGCCGCCTGCATCTCGGCGGAGTCGCCGGCATAGGCGCTGGGCCCCTGCTGGCTGTACCCGCCGTAGGTGCCGAAGCCCCCGAACCCAAAGCCGAAGGGATCGAAGCCGTAGAACCCGCCGTCGAAGCCGTCCTGGGTATAGCCGCCCTGCTGGTAGCTCTGCTGGCTGTAACCGCCGTAGCCCTGCTGGCCGTAGCCGCCGGGGTTCTGGGGACCGGTGTCCCCCTTCATGATGGCGTCGTAGGCGGCCTGCACCTCCTTGAAGTGCTCCTCGGCCGTCGGGTCGTTGGGATTCAGGTCAGGATGCCAGCGCTTGCACTTGGCGCGGTAGGCCTTTTTGATCTCTTCCTCGCTGGCACCCCGCTGGATGCCAAGTACCTCATAGGGATCTCTCATGGGATAACTTCCTCACGTCTCTATCTGTCAAAAGGGGGGATGGCCCCTGGTTCGTTCAAGAATCTTATCTATTCTAGCGTATCGAGGCGCAAAAAGCAAGCCCCCACTGGCTTCATCGGGACTGTCTGCGCCGGTTTTCCACATGATATTTCAGCCACACGCCGGAATAGAGGATGTTTTCCAGCAGGTCGGCGTCCTCCACGCAGGGCAGACGGCGGAAAGCGGCCGCAGCCTGGGCCAGCAGCAGCTCGAAGATCTCCCGCATCTGTTCCTCGTAGTCGGGGGCGGCGGACAGGCTCTTGAGGGGGTTGTAAGAGCCGCGGCGCAGGTCCCGGGGCAGATCGTCCCATGCGTCCAGCAGATAGATGTATTTGCCCAGATTCGCGCCCACAGCCCGCAGCTCGGGCGACCAGCGGTCCTGTTTGTAATCGAACAGCTCGGCCATCAGATCCCCAAAGCACCCGGACACCAGGTCCAGGTCCTCGCAGCCGGCGGCTTCATATTCGGCCAGCTGCGCAAGCCCCCGGGTGATGGCGCGGCACGGACGGGGCCAGCGCGCCTCCGCCTCCTGGCGGCGGGCCTGCAGCAGCTTCATGTAGCCCAGGCCCGGCAGACTGCGGTCGTCCTGCCACTTGTCCTTCGCGCTGTAATAGTGGAGGGCCAGCCCGATGTCGGCGCAATAGTCGGTGGGGCCGCTGTACCGCCACTGGATGGGGCGGATCATGTGCACCGGGCAGCGGCCGGTCTCGACCGTCTCGGGGGTCTCGCCCTCGTACAGGCTGCACAGCAGCAGATCCAGAAAGGTCAGGTCATAGCTCAAAGTCAGCCGGCCGGCCATGCCGTGCAGCGCTGCGGTGCGCCGGCACAGCCCGCAATAGGCGGTCCGGTAGCGCTGCTGGGCCTCGGGGGTCATGGCCTGCTGGTCCGGGATGATATAGCCAAACATCGCTCAGCTCTTGCGGATGAACTGGGTGCCGCACCGGGGGCATGAGATCTCGATCCGGCCCCGGCCCCGGGGCACCCGCAGCATCTGGCGGCACTTGGGACAGCGGTAGTAGCGGTAGGTCTTGCGGTCGGCCCAGCGGCGCTTGACCCCCTTGAACTTGCCCGAGACCCGCTCCTGCATGGTGTAGAACTTGTAATTCTCCTCGGTGCGGCGGGAAATGTTGCGGCTGAAGGTGCGGAAATAGCAGTAGATCAGGGCTGCCAGGCCCAGCCAGGTGAACAGCCCTACCCGGGTGATCAGCGAGACCAGCAGCAGCGCCACGGCCAGGATGCTCAGAAACTGGTTCAGGGCGTCGGTGCCGTAGCGGCCTGCCATAAAACGACGGAATTTTTCACGCATAGCTCAAATGGCTCCATTCTTGATGGCCTTTGCCCGGCGGGCGGAAAGGCCGTCCATTGTACTTATATACCGGCCTTTAGTATGCCAGCCGGAAATGATGAAACTTTGAACAGACTGCAAAGCAATCGTAAAATACAGTCTACGCCTCCCTCCGCCGGATGATGACCGAGGCCTCCGTAGGCAGGGCGCCCTCCATCCTGCAATGCAGGGTGGCGCGGCCGGGGTGGCCGGTGGTGGCCAGGTAGGCGCCCGCCATGCCGCCCCGCAGGGGCACCACCGCAGGGCCCAGCAGCTGGGCGGGACCTTCCACGGTCAGCTGCACCGCCTCGCTGCAATAGGGAAGCAGGCAGCCGTTCTGGTCGATGGCGCGCAGGGCGATGGCGGCGCAGTCCCAGGTGGGACCGTCGGTGAGGATGGCGTTGCGGACGGTGCATTCCAGCCGGACCCGCTGCACCGGTTCCTGCACGATGGTGCGTACCACCCGGTCTTTCCAGATGGCGTCGAACTGGTAGCGGACGGCAGGGCCGCCCAGCGCCCCGATATAGGTGTGGTACAGCCGGCTCAGGGTGGCCTCGTTCATCCGCAGGGTCCGCAGCAGCCGGGTCAGCCGGGCCCGCAGCAGGGGGGAAGGGGCGGCGGGATCCCGCCGGAGGGCGTTGAGGCAGCCGGCCAGCTGCACCGCCTCGCTGTGGCCGATGCCCTCGTATTTTTCCAGCAGCACCCCCACGAAATCGTCGATCTGGATGGGGGGATGGGCCAGGGCTGCGAACCGGCCCTGGCGGTCAGGCCGGAACTCGGCGATGAAGTCCCGCCCGCGGTACATCCGCACCGCGTCGGCGTTGGTGAAAGCCCAGCATCCGCCGGGGTAGCCCGCGGGCATATCCCCGAAGCCGGCTGCCGGGGAGACCTGGAATACGATATCGGAGGGGACCCGGGGGTCCTTCTGGCTGGCAAAGACGGCTGCCGCCAGTTTTTCGTTGCGGAACAGGTCCATCACCCCGTGGTAGCTGACATGGTCCCCGCTGCCGTAGGAGGGATGGGTGTTGTAATCGGCCATGGTCCAGCCCACGCAGCCCGCCACACCCTGCTGGGCAGCGGCGTCGTTCAGCACGGCGGCGCACCGCAGGGCCTGGCTCAGACGCTGGGCGCCGGGGTCGAAGCTCTTGGTGGGGTACATCATCCCCCCAAAAGCGCTGATCAGGTAGCCCTTGCGCAGGTCGGGGGTGACGGCGGCCCGGGGCTGGCATCCCGGCCCGGCCCCGCCAAAGGAAAAATCGTCGTAGGCGTAGACGTCCTCGAACAGATGGCTTTTTTTGAGCCGGCGGCTGCCGGCGGTGGGACGGGTGGGGTCCAGCCGGCGGGCGGCCTCGTTGGTCTTTTTGTAGAAAGCGTCGTCGTCGGCACTGCCGGCCACCCGCACCCCCCACAAAAAGACGCTGGGGTGGTTGCGGCACTGGCAGACCATTTCCCGGCAGTTCTGCAGGGCCTGGGCCTTCCAGGCGGGGCCGCCGATGTGCCTGCGGCCCGGCATCTCCACATAGGCCAGCAGGCCCAGTTCGTCGCAGGCGTCCAGGAAGGCCGGGCTGGGCGGACAGCAGCACCGCACCACGTTGCAGCCCAGTTCCTTGCGCAGGGCCTGGGCGTCCAGCCGCTGGATGCTGTCGGGCATGGCGTACCCCTGGTAGGGGTAGCTCTGGAAGCGGGCCAGCCCCCGCAGCTCCACCCGGGCGCCGTTGAGGTACAGCCCGCCGGCCACAAACTGGATGGTGCGGAAGCCGAACCGGATCACCTTCTGGTCCAGCACGCGGTCGGGCAGGCCCAGGGTGCCGGGCCGGATCAGCCGCAGGGTGAGGGTGTAGAGGGTGGGGTGCTCGCAGCTCCAGGGCTGCACCCCGTTCAGGCTGCCGGTGATGGGCAGGGAAAGTTCCCCGGTGTAGACGGCCCGCCGCCCGGAAGGGGCGCGGATCTCGGCCTCCAGGGTGCAGCCCACCGTCTCGCCTTCGGCAGCAGAATAGATGCGGAAATCTCCCTCCGCCCCCGCCTGGATGAACACATCCCGCAGCCAGGCGTTCTCTTTGACCTCCAGGGCCACCCCGCGGTACAGCCCCCCGTAGGTCAGCTCCTCGGTCTGGCCCCCGAAGGGCGGGATGTCCAGGGTCTCGCGGCTGTCGCAGCGGATGGCCAGGACGTTTTCCTCCCCCAGCCGCACCATGCCGGTGAGGTTGACGGTGAAGGCGGTGTAGCCGCAGGCGTGATGGCCCGCCCGCTGGCCGTTGCAGTAGACCGTGGCGTCATGGGCCGCCGCCCCGATGGTCAGAAGCAGGGTGCGGCCCTCCCAGCTGCGGGGGGCGGTGAACACCCGGCGGTAGCCGCTGATCATCTGATAGTCGTTTTCGTTGCAGTAATTGAAGGGCAGGGACTTGACGGTGTGGGGCAGGCGGACCGGCTCCAGCTCCAGGCCGGAACAGTCCGGTTCCAGCAGCGAGGGGTCGAACTGGGGGGTGAACAGCCAGCCGTCGTTCCAGTCGTAATGTTCGGTGCGTTCCATCTGTTGCAAGGCTCCTCTGTGTCCGGACAGGACCGGATTTTACATACATAACCAGCTTCATGATAGCACAAAGATATGAACGAATAAAGAATTTGCGGGGCCGGCGGGAGGAAATTTTGGCAAAAACGGAGGCATTGGGGCCGGCCGCCGGCCTGCATCTTGACAAGCGGGCCCTGCTCTGCAATAATGAAATGAACAACCTGCCATTGAAAGGAGCGGATGCAGATGCGTGTGATCGCAGGTGAAGCGCGGGGCCGCCGGCTGGAGTCGCTGCCCGGCACCGATGTGACCCGCCCCACCCTGGACCAGGTCAAGGAGGCGATGTTCAGCATCGTCCAGTTCGACCTGCCGGGGGCCCGGGTGCTGGATCTTTTTGCAGGCAGCGGCCAGCTGGGCATCGAGGCCTTGTCCAGAGGCGCGGCGCGATGCGTCTTTTTGGACCAGGACCGGGATGCCGCCGCAGTCGTGATGCGCAACTGCAAGGCCTGCGGCGTGTTTGACCGCAGCCGGGTCAGCGTGGGGGACGCCGTCCGCTGGCTGGGCGCCTGCCGCGAGCAGTTCGACCTGGTGCTGCTGGACCCGCCCTTCCGCCAGGGGATGCTGGAGGAGATCCTGCCGCTGGTGGAGAAGGCTGTGGCGCCGGGCGGGATCGTCCTGTGCGAGAGCGAAGCCAAGCTGGTGCTGCCTGCCCAGGTGGGCCGGCTGACCCTGCGCAAGCAGTACCGGTACGGCCGGGTGCTGCTGTGGCGCTATACCATGCCCCGGGCAGACCAGGCCGGAGCGGAAGGGGGAGAGTGTGTATGAACGTGAATGAACTGCTGGATACCATCGAGGATGCTCTGCAGGAGAGCGCCAGCGTGCCCCTGAGCGGGGGCAAACGGATCGTGGATGTGGACCAGATCCGGGATTACCTGGACGAGGTGCGGGCCAATCTGCCCAACGAGCTGCGCCAGGCCCAGTCCATCGTGAACGACCGGGCCCAGATCGTGGATTCGGCCAACGCCCAGGCCCAGGCCATCGTCCGCAAGGCGGAAGAGCGGGCCCGGGTGCTGGTGAGCGAGTCGGAGATCGTCAAGAACGCCCAGCAGCGGGCCTCGGAGATCCTGGCCCAGGCCCAGGCCGAGAGCCGCACCCTGCGCCAGACCACCGCAGACTACTGCGACAATATGCTCAAAAACACCGAGGAGGTCATGATCGCCAACGCCTCCCAGGTCAAGAGCGTCCGCTCCAGCCTGCGCCAGCCGCCCAAAAAGCAGCCGTAAACCATATGCCGTTTGGCTCCCTCTGCCCTGTGGGGCAGAGGGGGCTTTTTTGTGCGCAGAATGCGCTCCGGGGAAAAATGAGTCGTACATTTTATACACTGTGAAAGAAATTGACTGAAAAAGTCGGGCGAAACCTATTGCAATCGGTGACCCGTTTTGTTACAATAAAGTCGTATCAGTGGAGTAAAGTAGGGAGAAGTGGGGAGCTGTCCCCATCCTGCTCCACAAAAAGGGGGCGGCGGCAGTGTTCTTTGGACGGTATGACTGCACCATCGACGCCAAAGGCCGCCTGAACTTCCCGGCCAGGTTCCGGGAGGGGATGGGCGAGAGCTTTGTGGTGATGGAGTGGCTGGACCAGTGCCTGTTCGCCCTGCCCATGGAGGAAGTGGAACGCATCTCCCAGCGCCTGGGCGCCGACGAGCTGGTGACCAGCTGGGAGATCACGGGGGACTTGTTCAGCACCGCCTGCGAGGTGGCGCCGGACAAGCAGGGCCGCATCCTGCTGCCCGCCAGCCTGCGGCAGTATGCAGGGCTGGAAAGGACGGCGGCGGTGATCGGCAACCGCAGCCATGTGGAGATCTGGGATGCAGCCCGGTGGGACGCCCGCCGCGCCGCCATCACCAACGAACAGCGCGCCGCCCGCCTGCGGGAGCTGCACATCTGATCCCGGGGCGGGCTGTAGTTTTGATTTTGGATCGAAAGGGGGCGAGGCCAATGGCCACGGAACAGGAACAGCAGGCTTTTGACCCGGCCTCGTTTGCCCATGTGCCGGTGCTGCTGGAGGAATGCCTGGAAGGGCTGGCCATCCGGCCCGGCGGCATCTATCTGGACGGCACGGCGGGGGGCGCGGGCCATTCCCGGGCCATCGCCAGCCGGCTGGACGCAGCGGCCGGAGGCAGGCTGGTGGCTCTGGACCAGGACCCCGACGCGGTGCAGACCGCACGCCAGCGTCTGGCGGGGCTGCCCGCCACGGTGGTGCAGATCAATTTCCGCTATGCGGCGCAGGCTCTGGCCGATCTGGGCATCCCTCAGATCGACGGCGCCCTGCTGGATCTGGGCGTATCCAGTCACCAGCTGGACGACGCGGAGCGCGGGTTCTCCTACCGGGCCGACGCGCCGCTGGATATGCGGATGAGCCAGGAAGGCACCAGCGCGGCCGACCTGGTGAACACCCTCCCCCGGGAGGAGCTGGCCCGCATCCTGCGGGATTACGGCGAGGAACCCTATGCCTGGCAGATCGCGGGCCGCATCGAGGAGGCCCGTGCCCAGGCCCCCATCCAGACCACCCTCCAGCTGGCGGGGCTGGTGGCGTCGGCCGTGCCCCCTGCGGTGCGCCGCAAGGATAAGAACCCGGCCCGGCGCAGCTTTCAGGCGCTGCGCATAGCGGTCAACCACGAGCTGGACGCGCTGGATGACGGACTGGAGGCCATCTTCGGGGCGCTGGCCCCGGGCGGGAGGCTGTGCGTCATCACCTTCCACTCTTTGGAGGACAGGCTGGTGAAGAACAAGTTCCGCCGCTGGGCGACCGCCTGCACCTGCCCGCCTGAGTTCCCTGTCTGTGTCTGCGGCGGCAGGGCCAAGGCGAAATTGATCACCCGCAAACCCATCGAAGCGAAGCCCGACGAGCTGGCCGGCAACCGGCGCAGCCGTTCGGCCCATTTGCGTGTTTTGGAAAAATTGTAAGGCGCCGCCCCCCAGGGGCGAGCGCAGAAGGGAAGAGGATACATCATGGGTCAGCCTGCATATGATTACAATTACAGTGCACAGACGGTCCGCCGCCCGGCGCCCCAGCCCGGCCGGCGGGTAGATCTGCGGGTCGAACAGGGGGGCAAGCGCAGTCTTTCACCCCTCCGGGCCATGATGCAGCACGGCGTGCAGATCCTTGCGCTGGGGCTTCTGGCCGGGCTGTCGGTGGCGCTGCTGTTCAGCGAAGCCCGCATCGTAGAGCTGAGCGGGGACATCCGGCAGGCCAAGGCCGCCCTTGTCTCGGCCCAGAGCCAGAATGATTACTACACCACCACCATCAACGTCCAGTCCAGCATCAACCGCGTCGAGGATGCGGCGGGCCGGCTGGGCCTGATGAAGATCGACGACAGCCAGATCACCTACATCCGCCTGGACGACCAGAGCGTTCTGACCCGCCGCGAGAGTGCCGTGGAGAAGTGGACCGATACCCTGCAGGCAGGCATGTCCAGCCTGCTGCGCACCATCGAGCCGCCGGCAGACGCACAGTAAAAAAGCAGAGCCTCCCAGGGCGACCGGGAGGCATATCACCCGGGGAAGCGTGCCGCTGCGCACGCTTTTTCGGTTTCAGGCGGCCTTTGAGCTTTGGGGCCCGGGGGCCGCCGTCAGGAGAAGCAGATGAACCAACCAAACGACCGCAGGCGGAAAGGCAGCTCCCTCCGCCGCGACCCAGATTATGCGCCCATCCCTTCCCGGACCCGGAAGGTGGGGCTGGCCGTCTCGATCGGGGCGGTGGCGCTGGCGACCGCCATCGTGGTGGGCAGCCTGTACAACATACAGATCCGCAACGGCGAGATGTTCAGCCGGTACGCCAGCGACCAGCAGCTGCTGGACAGCACCATCCAGGCCACCCGCGGGGAGATCTACGACGCCACCGGCAAGGTGCTGGCCTCCACCAGCGTGGTGTGGGACATCTGGTGCGACCCCAGCTATTCCAGCGCACTGTACAACAGCCAGACCCTCACCGGCACCGACGAAGCCGGCCAGGAGACCGAGAGCACCGTCCGCACCCTGGACGCCGCGGCCTGCGCCGAGATCAGCCGGGAGATCACCCTGCGGCTGCTGTCGGGGGACGGCGTCAGCCTGGATTCCGTCAACACGGCCTCGGCGGAGTACACCCAGCAGTATGAGAAAGTGTATGCGGCCCTCAGCAGCATCGATTCCTCCTACCAGGTGCTGGCCGAGAAGGCCAACAACGCGGTGAAGGAATCCATCGAGGAATACGTCAGCACCCGCAATGCGGCCCAGGGCACCGGTCGGCTGTCGGTGTCCTCCTCCCGCACCTACCAGCGCAACTACCCCTATGGGGCGTTCGCGGCGGCGGTGCTGGGCTTCACCAACGCGGACGGCGACGGGGCCTATGGGCTGGAGAAGTCCTACGACGACGTGCTGTCGGGAACCGACGGACGCACCATCACCATCCGCAACGCCCGGGGCAACGCCATCGCGGACAGCAGCGCCGTCACCTACGACGCCAAAGACGGCAACAGCCTGGTGCTGACGCTGGACAGCACCATCCAGGAAGTGGTGGAGAAATACCTGGTGGAGGCGGTGGCGGCCAACACGGTGGAGAACCGGGGCTGCGCCATCGTCATGGACGTGAACACCGGCGGGATCCTGGCCATGGCCTCCAAGCCGGACTTCGACCCCAACGACCCCAACAATTACACCGCCAACCAGGCCTACCTGGAAGAACTGGTGCGGGCGGAACCCGAACTGTACGGCATCTACCTCCAAAACGAGGACGGCAGCTACGTCACCGACGAGGAGGGCAACCGCATCCTGGACCCCGAGGCGGACTACTCGGGCTACTTCCGGGACATCATGTGGAAAAACAAGACCATCACCGAGCTCTACTACCCCGGCAGCGTGTTCAAGGTCATCACCGCCGCCATGGGCCTGGACTCGGGCAAAGCCTCTTACAATACCACCCTCAACTGCTCCGGCGCCTATGCCGTGGCCAAACAGACCTACCACTGCGCCGGACGCCACAGCCACGGGATGCAGAACCTGGCCGACGCTTTGCGCAACAGCTGCAACATCTATTTCATCCAGCTGGGCCAGCGCCTGGGTGCGCAGACCTTCTATGACTATTTCCAGGCCTTCGGCTTCACCGAGCGCACCGGCGTGGACCTGCCCAACGAGACGTCCTATATGCAGTACTACACCGACCAGAACATGGGCGAGGTGGAGCTGGCGTCCTCGGCCTTCGGCCAGTCCATGGCGGTCACCCCCCTGCAGGTGTGCACCGCTATTGCGGCGTCGGTCAACGGGGGATACCTGGTGACCCCCCATGTGGTGGACCAGATCGTGGACGCCAACGGCAACGTGGTGCAGCAGATCGGGGCCAATGTCCGCCGTCAGGTGATCAGCGAGACGGCCAGCGAGACCATCCGCCAGATCATGGAGTACGAAGTGGGGGACGGCACCACCCAGAGCGGCGGCTACCGCGCCTATGTGGCCGGCTACCGCATCGGGGGCAAGTCGGGCACCTCCGAGCTGCTGAACATGGACCGCCGCGCCGACGGCGACTACAAAAAGGCGGCCTCCTTCGTGGCGGTGCTGCCGGCAGACGACCCGGAGATCCTGGTCTATGTGATGCTGGACGACCCCAACAACGTCAACAGCGACTATTCCTCGGTGCTGGCCGCGCCGGTGGTGGGCAACATCATCAGTGAGATCGCCCCCTATCTGGGCATCGCCACCGACGGCATCGACCGCAGCGGCACCACCGTCAAGGTGCCCAATCTGGTGGGCACCGAGTGGAGCAACGCCCAGGTGTCCCTGAACATCCGGGGCCTGGCCCACCATCTGGTGGAGAGCACCACCGACAACACCGCCGCCCCGGTCACCTGGCAGTATCCCACGGCGGGCACCACCGTGCCCAGCGGTACCACCGTCTATCTGTACACGGAGGGCTACGGCGGACAGACCACCGAGGTGCCCGACCTGACCGGCAAGAGCGCCGACTTTGCCCGGCAGATGCTGCTGGCCGCCGGACTGAACTGCACCATCGAAGGGGACAGCCAGGGCCTGGTACAGAGCCAGAGCGCCGCCCCCGGCGACCGGGTGCAGCTGGGCACCATCGTCACCATCACCTGCGGCTAAAAGTGAAGGATGGGCGAAAAGCAGGCCGTCCGGCTTGCCAGAGCCTGCCGCAGGGCTTTATAATAAAAGCGGCAATCCTGTAAGAACCATTATGAAAGGGGATAGGAACGAATGGAACACATCGCAGCAAAGACCCTTCTGGCAGGGCTGGTCCCTGCCCAGCGCCTTGCCGACGGGCAGGACATCACCCTGGTGACCACCGACAGCCGGGAGGTGATCTCCGGGTGCGTCTTTGTGGCTTTCCCTGGAGAGCACTTTGACGGGCATGACTTTGCGGCCCGGGCCCTGGAGGCCGGCGCCGCCTGGGTGGTGCTGAACCACCCGGTGGAGGGGGTGCCCGAAGAAAAGACCATCCTCTGTCCCGACAGTTACCAGGCCATGATGCAGATGGGCGCCAACTACCGCGCCCAGTTCGCCCCCAAAGTGGTGGGCGTGACCGGCAGTGTGGGCAAGACCACCACCAAGGAATTCTGCGCCGTCGCCCTCAGCGGGCTGGGCCAAACCATCAAGACCGAGGGCAACCAGAACAACGAGCTGGGCCTGCCCCGCACCCTGTTCCAGATCGACGGCAGCACCCAATATGCGGTGATCGAGATGGGGATGAACCATGCAGGGGAGATCAGCCGGCTGTCCCGCTGCGCCCGGCCCGATGTGGGGGTCATCACCTGCATCGGCCTGTCCCACATCGGCAACCTGGGCAGCCAGGAGAACATCTGCAAGGCCAAGCTGGAGATCTGCGACGGGATGCCCGAGGGCGCGCCGCTGGTCCTCAACTACGATGACCCGTTCCTGCGCAAGGCGGAACTGCCCGCCCATGTGCGCCCGGTGTGGTACAGCATGACCAGCCAGGAGGCCGACGTGTATGCCTCCGCCATCCGGCAGGAAAACGACGGGATGAGCTTTTTGCTGGATGACGCCGAGAACGGCTGCTTTATGGTGCACATCCCCGCTCTGGGCCGCCACAATGTGGCCAACGCCCTGGCGGCCTACTGCGCCGCCAGCCAGCTGGGGCTGACCCCCAAGGAGGCCATCCGCCTGATGAAGGAGTTCCGCCAGACCGGTATGCGCCAGCAGATGATGGACAGCCACGGGGTGCGGATCATCCAGGACTGCTACAACGCCAACCCCAACAGTATGCAGGCGGCGCTGGAGATGTTCAAGGAGTACCCCTGCAAGCGGCGCTTCGCGGTGCTGGCCGATATGCTGGAGCTGGGGGATCAGGCCCGTGCCGCCCATGAGGAGCTGGGCCGCCTGGTGGCCCGGAGCAACATCGACCTGCTGATGACCTACGGCGAACTGGCCCGCCGCACCGCCACGGTGGCGGCCGCCAAGGGGGTCCGCACCATCCACGCCAACAACTACGAGGAGATCGCGGGCTTTTTGGCCAAGGCGGCCCAGCCGGGGGATGCGGTGCTGTTCAAAGGGAGCCGCGCCATGGCCCTGGAAAACGCCGTGGAGCGGATGAAGGAGCTGCAGGACGCCGCAGCCGCCGCCCAGGACGGTCCGAAAGAGAACGGAGACTAAATCGACCGATCGGAGATAACCTGACATGATACGTTTTGCCTTGATCGTGGCGTCGGTGCTGGGGTTTGCGCTGACGACCGCGGTCGGGAACCTGCTGGTCCCGCTGCTGCGGGCCCTCGTCCCGCCCGAGAAGGAGACTGGCCCCGGCGGCCAGCCGCAAAGCAAGGACAAGGAGGAACCACAGCCCCAGCCGCCCCGGGGCCTGCCCACCATGGGCGGGCTGTGCTTCATCATCGGCACCCTGGCCGCGGTGGGCGTGGGCTGGGTGGTGGTCTGCCTAGTGCAGCCTGAACTGCTGGGCGGCGGCCTGACCGGCCGTCTGATGCTGGGGCTGAGCGCCGGCTTCCTGCTGGGCGCGGCGGGCCTTGCGGACGATCTGGTCCGGCTGCGGCCCCGGCAGGTACTGGGGCTGCGGACAGGGCCCCGGCTGGCTTTGGAGGGGGCTGCCGCCGCTGTGACGGTGGCCGCTCTGTGGGCCGGCGAATATATGCCCACCGGCCTGACGGTGCCCCTGGCGGGCTACGTCGAGCTGGGGGCCGCTGCGGCGCCCCTGTGGGCGGCGATGCTGGTGGCCCTGGCCGAATCGGCCCGGCTGGCCGGCCCCACCGACGGGGCTGTGGCGGGGGCCGCCTTTGTGGCCATGCTGGGCCTGATGGGGGCCGAGACCATCCTGGGATTTTTCCCGCTGGCGGTGCTGCCTGCGGCCCTGGCGGGGGCGCTGATGGCGTTCCTGCTGTGGAACTTTTACCCCGCCCGGCTGATGCCCGGGGCGGTGGGCTGCCTGTTCCTGGCCGGGGCGGTGGGGGGGATCCCCCTGTCCATCGGACGGGCGGATATCGCCCTGGCTTTGGGCCTGCCCTTCTGGGCGGAGGGGCTGGCGGCGGTGCTGCAGGGGCTGTGGCGCCGGATGCGGGGCCGGCCCCTGTTCAAGGCGGGCAGCCTGGACGCCTGGCTGCGCCGAAAGGGCGGCCCGGTGGCCGCTTTCTATGTCTTTTGCGCTCTGGCGCTGGCAGGCACCCTGGCCGCTTTGCGTACGGCGCAGTTTTGAACGCGCAGAGAGAAAGGCAGGTTTTCTATGGCGGTTGCACACAGAAGACACCCCGACCCGCGGGGGCCGGTGGTGGTCTTTCAGCGGGACCCCGGGCCGTGGACCCCGCTGCTGATCAGCTGGCTGGCGACCCTGATCCTGATCGTGATCTTCGGGCTGGTGATGCTGTTCAGCGCCAGCTATACCACGGGCTACCTCCGCATGGGGGACAGCTATCACTACATCAAATCGCAGGCCCTCTATGCCCTGATCGGCATGGGGGTGATGTTCCTGTTTTCGTATTTCGACTTGCGGTTCATCCGCAAATTCGTATGGGCGGGGTATCTGGTCAGCATCCTGCTGCTGATCGTGGTGCTGTTCTGCGAACCCCTGAACGGCTGCCGCCGGTGGCTGAATTTCAAGGGCCTGCCCACACTGCAGGTGTCCGAGCTGGTCAAGTTTGAGATGATCCTGCTCACCGCGCACCTGGCCAGCCGCACCCCCCATCCCAGGCCCCAGGGAGATCCTTCGGCCAGGCGGACTGTGGGGAACTTTGGCCAGTGGCTGTTCCAGAAGGTGGTGCGGGAGCTGGCCGTTCCCCTGGCGCCTTTGCTGCCGGTGGTGGTGCTGCTGGCGCTGGAACCCCATATGTCGGGCATCGTGCTGATGTGCGCCATCGTGGGCAGCATCCTGCTGCTGAATGGCAGCGGCGGCATCATCACCTACGGGGGCGCGGCGGCCGCCGTGCTGCTGCTGGAGACCATCCTCTCCCACATCGACTCCATCCCCTACCTGCAGGACCGACTGGACGGCTGGACCCAGGACCTCAACAAGATGACCGATCAGACCCTCCAGAGCCTGTACGCCATCGGCTCGGGCGGTCTGACCGGCCTGGGCCTGGGCAACAGTGTGGAAAAGCAGCTCTGGCTGCCCGAGTGCACCAACGACTTCATCTTCAGCGTGGTGTGCGAGGAACTGGGCTTTGTGGGGGCCGTGGTGGTCATCCTGCTGTTCGTGCTGCTGCTGGTGCAGGGGTTCCTGATCGCCTTCCAGGCGTCCGACCGGTTCAGCACCCTGGTGGGGGTGGGCATCATGGCCCAGGTGGGCTGGCAGGTGTTCTGCAATGTGGCCGTCGTCACCAACACCCTGCCCAATACCGGCATCAGCCTGCCCTTCTTTTCCTCGGGCGGCACCAGCCTGCTGCTTTTGATGGCTGAGATGGGGGTCATGATCCACATCGGGCGCAACGGCGCCCAGGCCGCCGAGGCACGCCGGGCCGCCCGGATGGAGCAGGTGCGGCAGACCACGGCCCGCCCGCCCATCGTACTGGGCAATCTGCGCCGCTCCGGCGCACAGCACCGGGCACAGCTGTAAACAGCCCGGCAGACAGGAGGAATCATCCATATGCGTGTACTGATCGCAGCCGGCGGCACGGCCGGCCATATCAACCCGGCTCTGGCCATCGCGGGGGCCCTGCGGAGGGCGGACCCCGCCGCCGAGATCCATTTTGCGGGCCGGCAAGAGGGGATGGAATACCGTCTGGTGACCCAGGCGGGCTATCCCTTCCACCACATCGAGGTGACCGGTTTCCAGCGGCGGCCTTCCCTGGAGAACCTGCGCCGCAACCTGGTCACGGTGTGGAACCTGGCCCGCTCAGGCCCCCGCTGCAGGGCCATCCTCAAAGAGGTGCAGCCCGATCTGGTGATCGGCTGCGGCGGGTATGTGTCGGGCCCGGTGGTACGGGCCGCCGCCAAACACGGCATCAAGACCGCGATTCACGAACAGAACGCCTTCCCCGGGGTGACCAACAAGCTGCTGGCCCCCGAGGTGGATGTGGTCTTTGCCGCCGTGCAGGCCGGGGCGGACCGTCTGGGCGCCCCCGGCAAGACGGTGGTGGTGGGCAACCCTGTCCGCCCCGAGGTCTTTGGATGGGCGGCCCGCCGGGCCGAAGCCCGCGCCAAGCTGCACGCCGGGGACCGCACCGTCATCCTGTCCTTTGGGGGCAGCCTGGGGGCCAGGCGGATCAATGAGGTGGTGGCCGACCTGTGCGCCTGGGAGCAGAAGGAGCACAGGGACATCCTGCACCTGCACGCCACCGGCCAGTACGGCGTGCAGTTGTTCCGGGACCTGGAAAAGCAGAAGGGCTTTGCCCGGGGCGAAAACCTGGTGGTGCGGGAATACATCGACAATATGCCCGAGCTGCTGGCAGCGGCAGACCTGGTGATCAGCCGGGCCGGCGCGCTGACCCTGGCCGAACTGGAGGCCGCAGGCCGGGCTTCCGTGCTGATCCCCAGTCCCAACGTGGCCGAGAACCACCAGTATTACAACGCGCTGGAGCTGGCCAAGGTGGACGCGGCGGTGGTCATCGAAGAAAAGGACCTGACCGGCGAAAAGCTGGTGGCCGAGGTACGGCAGCTGCTGGCCGAGGAGGGCAGACTGGCCCGGATGGGCCGCAATGCCCGCACCCTGTCGGTGGACGACAGCCTGGACCAGATCGTCCGGCGGCTGCAGGACCTGCTGCGGGAGCCGTAAGGACCCGCAGACTTTGTGAGAAAGGAGGCGGGGCGGTATGCCCGCAAAGCAGCGCAGACGCAGGCCGGCCGGGCAGGCCGTCCCGCGCCGCACCCAGGGGCAGGCAAGACGCCCGGCCCCCAGCCGGCCGGTGAATAACGATCCGTATCGCACGCCGGGACAATATACCGAAGGGATACGGTTTGAAAGCCGCGGCCCGGGCCAGCGGGTGGAGGACAGCTTCTTTTATGAGCATCCGCCCCGCCGGGACAATACGGTGCAGTTCCCCACAGGGGGACGGGCCCGGCCGCCCCGCGGCGACAGCCGCAGGCCCCAGACGGCTCGTCCCGCCCGGGACAGACGTCCCCAGGCCGCGCGGCCGGCCCGGCCCGCTCCGCCCCGCCAGGAGGCCCGCAGACGCCGCCGGGTGACCCGCAAGATGCTGCGCCGCCGCCGGATGATGCGGCGGCTGACCGCGGCTTTTCTGGTGCTGTGCGTGGCGGGGGCGGGCATCTACCTGACCATGACCATGCTGTTCAAGATCAACGCCATACGGGTGGCCGGCCCCGACGGGGCAGATATCGCCCAGGCAGGCCCCTACACCAGCAGCCAGATCCTGGATGCTTTGGGGGTGCAGGTGGAGGAGAACATCTTCAGCTTTGACCCCGAGGCCAAGGCCGCCCAGCTGGAAAAAGAGTTCCCCCTGCTGGAACAGATCCAGGTGCAGCGGGTATACCCCAGTACGGTGGTGGTGCAGGTGACCCCCGCAGCCCCTGCCTATGCCATGCAGACCCCCACCGGATGGATCAGCCTGTCGGCGGGGCTCAAGATCCTGGCGGCGGAGCCGGTGCAGCCCGAGGGGCTGCCGGTGCTGTACGGCGGGGACCCGGTGAGCGTGACCCCCGGCGACCAGCTGGCCTATGCCGCGCCGCCGGAGGGAGAGACCTCCAGCCAGGCGGCGGACAGCCAGACGGGCCAGACGGCGGACAGCCGCATGAGGGCCCTGGAGACCCTGCTGGGGGCGCTGGAGGAGCACGGCCTGCTGGAGGACGTGACCCGGATCGAATACGCCGATGTGGAACAGCTGGCCTTCCTCTATCAGGACCGGATCAGCGTGCTGCTGGGCACCCTGAACGAGCTGGACTACAAGATGGACTACGCCGAATATATGCTGCTGAACAAAGAGGGCAAGGGCTGCGCCGAGACCGACACCGGCCAGCTGGATTGCAGCCATGTGCGGACCGACGGCACCTTGCAGGCCATCTTTGCTCAGGGCACGCCCGACCTGCCCTCGGGCTATCTGCCGCCGGAACAGACGGCAGCCGCAGCGCCGGAGGATGGCGCCGAGGCAGCGTCCGGCCAGCCGCAGGACGGCCAGCCGGGCACGGCTGGGCAGGAGGCCGGACAAGAAGGCACAGACGCCCCCCTGGAGGGGACGACCAATGAGGAGTGACACAGTATGAAGCTATCCGCGTTGACCCAGGGGGTGGCCTGTACGCTGGTGCAGGGCAGCCTGGATACCAACATCACCGACATCGTCTATGACAGCCGGAAGGCAGCCCCGGGGGTATTGTTCGTTTGCATCGTGGGCACCCAGCGGGACAGCCACGACTTTGCCGCCGACTGCGCGGCCAAAGGGGCGGCGGCCGTCGTCATCCAGCACGACATCGACCTGAGCGGCCTTGCGGGAGTGACGGTGCTGAAAGTGGACAACAGCCGCCGGGCCATGGCCCTGATGAGCGCCAACCTGTTCGGCAACCCCGCCCGCCGGATGACCATGATAGGCGTGACCGGCACCAAGGGCAAGACCACCACCGCCCACATGATCCGCAGCGTGCTGGAGGCGGCGGGACGCAAGGTGGGGATGATCGGCACCAACGGGGTCTATTATATGGGCCGCCACGAGGAGACCGCCAACACCACCCCCGAGAGCTATGAGCTGCAAAGATACTTCCGCACCTTTGTGGACGCGGGCTGCGACACGGTGGTGATGGAGGTATCCAGCCAGGGGCTGATGATGGACCGGGTGGCGGGCATCCACTACCAGGTGGGCGTGTTCACCAACCTCTCTCCCGACCACATCGGCCCGGGGGAGCACGCCAGCTTTGAGGAGTACCGCAGCTGGAAAGGCCAGCTGTTCCGGCGGTGCGATGTGGGCGTGGTGAACATCGATGATCCCAACACGCAGGCGCTGCTGGAAGGCCATACCTGCGCCCTGGTGACCTACGGGATGGACAGCCGGGCCGACTACCGGGCCAGCGACTGCCAGCTGCTGCGCACCCACGACTTTTTGGGGGTGACCTTCCACGTCAGCGGCCGGGATGAAATGGACGTCAAGGTGAATATGCCGGGCCAGTTCAGCGTCTACAACGCCCTGGCGGCCCTGGCGGTGGGCAAGGTGCTGGACCTGCCCGACCAGGCCATCCACGACGGTCTGGGCCGCTGTGTGGTCAAGGGCCGGGTGGAGCTGGTGCCCATCAGCAAAAAGTTCACCGTCCTGCTGGATTACGCCCACAACGAGGTGTCCACCGAGAGCCTGCTGACCACCCTGCGTGCGTACGACCCCCACCGGCTGGTGGTGGTGTTTGGCTGCGGCGGCAACCGCTCCAAACTGCGGCGGTACGGCATGGGAGAGATCTGTGCCCGGATGGCCGATTTCTCCATCCTGACCGAGGACAACAACCGCTTTGAAAAGGTGGAGGACATCCTGGCCGACATCCGTCAGGGGATGCTGCGGGGCAACCCCGACGCCCGGTTCGTGGAGATCCCCGACCGTCTGGACGCGCTGCACTACGCGGTGGACCACGCCCAGCCCGGCGACCTGATCGCTGTCATTGGGAAGGGCCACGAGACCTACCGGGACCGGATGGGGGTCAAGACGCCCTTCCTGGAGCGGGAACTGCTGGAGGAATACGCCCGGCAGACCGGCCTGGAGTGATTAAAACAAGAGAAAAAGCCCCCGGGCCGCTGCGGTGTGCAGACAGGCCCGGGGGCATTTTTGTGGATCAGGCGGTCACAGGATGCGGACCCGGATGACGGCGGGGATGGCGGAAAGCTTTTCCTTCAGCTCGCCGGTCATGGCGCCGGTGACATCCAGCATGGTGTAAGCCATGTTCTTTTTGCTCTTGTTGACCATGTTCTCGATGTTCAGGCTGGCGGCGGTGGTCAGGGCGGTGATCTGGCTGATGATGCCCGGCTCGTTGCGGTGGATGACGCAGATCCGCCGGCCCCCGGCCCGGGGCTGCTGCACATCGGGCAGGTTGACCGAATGGGTGATGTTGCCGTTGCGCAGGTAGTCGCTCAGCTCCTGGGCGGCCATGATGGCGCAGTTGTCCTCGGCCTCGGGGGTGGAGGCGCCCAGATGGGGGGTGCAGATGACTCCCGGCCTGCCCAGCAGTTCCTCGGCGGGGAAGTCGGTCATATAAACGGACACCTTGCCGCTCTCCAGGGCCTCCAGCAGGGCGGCGTTGTTCACCAGCTCGCCCCGGGCGTAGTTGAGCAGCTTGACGCCGTCCTTGCACAGGGTCAGGGTCTGGGCGTTGATGGTGTCCCGTGTGGTGGGCAGATAGGGCACATGGATGGTCAGATAGTCGCACAGGGGCAACATATCGTTCAGGTTGACGCAGTGGTGCACCTGGCTGCTGAGGTTCCAGGCGGCGTCGATGGAAATATAGGGGTCGTAGCCGTAGACGTCCATCCCCAGGGACAGGGCGCAGTTGGCCACCCGGGAACCGATGGCGCCCAGACCGATGACGCCCAGGGTCTTGCCCGCGATCTCATTGCCCACAAATTGCTTTTTGCCTTTTTCCACATCCTTTTTCAGGTTGGGGTCGCCGGCCAGGCCCTGCGCCCAGCCGGAGGCCGCGGGCACGTTGCGGCTGCCTGCGATCAGCATCCCCACCACCAGCTCGGCCACGGCGTTGGCGTTGGCGCCGGGGGTGTTGAACACCACGATGCCCTGCTCGCTGCACCGGTCCAGGGGGATGTTGTTCACCCCGGCCCCGGCCCGGGCGATGGCCAGCAGATTGGGTTTGAACTCAGTGTTCAGCAGGTCGGCGCTGCGCACCAGGATGCCGTCGGGGGCGTCGGTGTCCACCGCCACCTCAAACAGGTTTTTGGGCAGCTTTGCCAGCCCCACCGGGCTGATGGCGTTGAGTGTCTGAATGGTAAACATTTCCTGTCCCTCCTGTGCTCAAGCGTTGGCCTTGCGGAACGCTTCCATGAATTCCACCAGCTTGTCGATGCCGGCAGGGGGCATGGCGTTGTAGATGGAAGCCCGCATACCGCCCACCAGGCGATGGCCCTTCAGATTGACCAGGCCGGCCTCGGCGGCTTGGGCGCAGAACTTTTTGTCGGTGTCGGGGTCGGGGCTGGTGAAGGTGACGTTCATGGTGCTGCGGTAGCGGTGCTCCACCGGGTTGCGGTAGAAGTCCTGGCTGTCCAGATAGTCATACAGCACCTTGGCCTTGGCCTCGTTGATCTGCTGCATGGCCGCAAGGCCGCCCACCTCGTGCTCGAGGTAATCCAGCACCAGGCCGGTCATATAGATGCACCAGCAGGGCGGGGTGTTGTACATGCTGTCCTTGTTGATGAGGGTGGTGTAGTTCATCATGGTGGGGACGGTGTCGGCGGCGTGGCCCAGCAGATCCTCCCGGATGATGGCGATGGCCATGCCGGCGGGGGCCACGTTTTTCTGCACGCCGAAGTAGATGCAGCCGTACCGGGTGACATCCACCGGGCGGGACAGGATCATCGAGCTCATGTCGGCCACCAGGGGGATGCCGTCCACCTGGGGCAGCTCCACATACTGGGTGCCGAAGATGGTGTTGTTCTGGCAGATGTGGATGTAGCTGGCATCGGCGTCATAGGGGATGGCGCTGACGTCGGGGATGTAGGTGAAGTTTTTGTCCTTGCTGGAGGCCACCACGTTCACCTGTCCGAACTTGGCGGCCTCTTTGGCGGCCAGGTTGGAGAAGTTGCCGGTGACGATGTAGTCGGCCTTGCCGGTGGTCATGAAGTTGAGGGGCACCATGGCGAACTGCTGGGTGGCGCCGCCCTGGAAGAAGCCGACCTTGTAGTTGTCGGGGATCTGCATCAGCCGGCGCAGGGAGGCCTCGGTGTCCTGGATGATCTGCTCGAACCACTTGCTGCGGTGGCTCATCTCCATGACGCTCTGGCCGCTGCCGTGGTAGTCCAGAAGCTCCGCCTGGGCTTTCCTGAGGACCGGCTCGGGCAGCATGCTGGGACCGGCGCTGAAATTGTAAACTCGTGCCATAGTACATTCCTCCGTCCTATCCAAACCCGCCGGTGTCCGGCGGAACAGATGCGATCGACATAAAACAGTATAAAGGTTTTGCGGCGGCAAAAACAAGAGCTCTTTTGCACAAAAAGGCCGGCACAAAGGGGCTGTGATGGCGCAGAACACACAAATGTACGTCATGCAAATACAATATCTAATGCAAATGTAAAAGATAAGCGAAAAACGGGAAGAAAACAGGAGAATGCGCCCTTGTGCGCCGGGCCGGAAGCTGGTATAATGGATAAAACCAAGACAAATGTATAAGAAAAAGAAAGGAGAGCGGGCGTATGTACGGGATCCCGCAGCGATGCAGACCCCTGTCCGGGGCGGAGGAACAGGTGCTGCTGGCGCTTTGGCAGGCGTCGCCCCCGGCCACACGGCAGCAGATCGGCCGGCAGCTGGAGAGCCGGGGCTGGGCCGACGGCACCCTGCTGAGTTTTTTGAGCAGACTGGAGGCCAAGGGCTGGGTGCAGGTGACAAAGGAGTCGAACCGCAATGTCTACACCCCCACCGTCACGCGGCGGGCCTATGGGGTCTATTGTATGCGGGAGCGGCTGGACACCCTGTTTGGCGGGGATCTGGCAGCGGCGGTGCGGGCGCTGGTCAGCGAGTGCGGGGCGACCCCCGGCCAGCTGGAGCAGGCTGCCGCCGTACTGGAGGAAAAGCGGGCCGAGGCGGAGGAGTACGACAGCTACGACGCCTTTTTCTGAGTGCGGACGCAACTTGTGGACAGAGATATGGATTTTTGAAACTGCGATGCTACGTTTGAAAACGCGGAAAATTGCATGAAAGATGGACAGAGTGTGATAGAAAAATTAATTTTAGCACTCTGTGCTTGACAGTGCTAAAAGTTGGTGCTATACTAAAGCCGTGCTCAGGAGAAAGGGCGATGGGATGTAAAAAGCATCCGGGCCCTTCCACACCGGCGGTAAAGTATCGGCCCGCAAGGGCAGCGATTGGAGGTTTGACTTATGCTTCTGCCTGCTGTTTTTCATGAGAATCTGTTCGATGATTGGTTTGATCCGTTCTTTGAGGATATGGATCGGGAGCTGGACCGCGGGTCCCGCCAGGTTTTTGGTAAGCGCGGCGCGAACATGATGAAGACCGACGTCAAGGATACCGGCACCACCTATGAAGTGGCCGTCGATCTGCCGGGCTGCAAGAAAGAGGACGTCCAGATGGAGCTGAACAACGGCTATCTGACCATCCAGGCGGTCCGTTCGCACAGCAACGAGGAGAAAGACAAGCAAGGCCGCTATGTGCGCCGTGAGAGCTTCTCCGGTACCTGCGCCCGCAGTTTCTACGTCGGTGAGGACGTCAAGAAAGAGGACGTCCGCGCCAAATTTGAGGATGGTGTGCTGAAGATCACCCTGCCTCATCCCCAGACCGAGAAAGAACTGCCTGCCGCCAACACCAATCTCATTGAGATCGAGTAACGGCGGCTGCGCCCCCAAAAGCGCGTCTTAAATGGATGCCCCCGGGAGACGAAAAGCCTCCCGGGGGCATTTTGTGTTTTGCAGATCCGGTCGATGAGCGCTGGCTGAATGCTGCAAACATTGGCAATAGAACTGTACAGCGCTTGAAAATCGGAAAGGCTGCATGAAATATGAACAATTGTTTAATTTTAGCACTCTATACTTGACAGTGCTAAAAGTTGGTGTTATACTAAAGCCGTGCTCAGGAGGAAAGGGCAGCGGGGCGCAGCAGTCCCGCAGAGGTCCGCCGGCCTGGGCAGCTGAAATGGATTGACCGGCCCTGCAAGGGGCTGTGATTGGAGGTTTTGATGTATGTTGCTGCCTGCTGTTTTTCATGAGAATTTGTTCGATGACTGGTTCGACCCGTTCTTTGAAGGGCTGGACCGTGAGCTGAACCGCGAGACCCGCAACACCTTTGGCAAGCGCGCGGCCAACATGATGAAGACCGACGTCAAGGAAGTCGAGGGCGGCTACGAGATGGATGTAGACCTGCCGGGCTGCAAGAAAGAGGATGTCCAGATGCAGCTGCAGGACGGTTACCTGACCATCCAGGCGGTCCGCAGCCACACCAACGATGAGAGCCGGAACGGCCGCTATGTCCGCCGTGAGACTTTCTCGGGCACCTGCGCCCGCAGCTTCTATGTGGGCGAAGCGGTCAAGAAGGAGGATATCCACGCCAAGTTTGAGGACGGTGTGCTGAAGATCACCCTGCCCCGCGCCGAGGTCAGGAAGGAACTGCCCAAAGTGAATCCCAACCTCATCGACATTGAGTAAAGTCCCGCACACAAAACGCAGAAACGATACGCCCCCGAGAGGCGCGAAAACCTCTCGGGGGCGTTTTTTGCACTCAAAAAATTACAGTTCCTTGCCGGTCAGCAGCTGGTAAGCTTCCAGGTACTTGGCGATGGTCTTGTCGATGACGTCCTGGGGCAGCAGGTAGTCGCTGTCGGGATGGGCCTTCAGCCAGTCGCGGACGAACTGCTTGTCGAAGGAGGGCTGGCCGTGGCCCGGCTCGTAGCCCTCCAGGGGCCAGAAGCGGGAGGAATCGGGGGTGAGCATCTCGTCGCCCAGCACGATGTTGCCCGCTTCGTCCAGGCCGAACTCAAACTTGGTGTCGGCAATGATGATGCCGCGGCTCAAAGCGTAGTCGGCGCACTTCTTGTACAGGGCCACGGTGTAGTCCCGCAGCTTCTGGGCGTACTCTGCGCCCTTGCCGGGGAAGTGCTTTTCCAGCACATCGATGCTCTGCTCGTAGGAGATGTTCTCGTCATGGTCGCCCAGATCTGCCTTGGTGCTGGGGGTGTAGATGGGCTCGGGCAGCTTGTCCGACTCCCGCAGGCCCTCGGGCAGGGTGATGCCGCACACCTTGCCGGTCTTCTGGTAGCTGGCCCAGCCGCTGCCGGTGATGTAGCCGCGGACGATGCACTCGATGGGCAGCATGGTCAGCTTGCGGCAGAGCATGCTGTTGCCCTCGAACTGGGGCTGGCGGAAAAAGGCGGGCATATCGGCGGTATCCACCGAGATCATATGGTTGGGCAGCAGGTCTTTGGTATAGTCGAACCAGAACTTGCTCATCTGGGTCAGGACGGCGCCCTTTTTGGTGATCTTGTTCTTGAGGATCACGTCAAAGGCGGAGATACGGTCGGTGGCCACCATGACCAGGGCATCGCCCACGTCATAGATCTCGCGCACCTTGCCCTCTTTGAAAGGCTTGTACTCAGTCATCAGAAAACACTCCTTCTTCTCTCATGGGGCGGCTGGGGGCCGCGGCCTTCGGTTCCATGGGTATTGTATCATATCCGCCGGCATTTTCCTACCGCCAGAATGGGGGAGTTGCTGCCCGGCGTGGGTCAAATTCTGGTAAAAACCCCAAAAAAGCCGCCCTTTCGGGCGGCAGATTTGGAATAAGTATGACTTATCATCACACGGCCCGGAAGCCCTTGCCGATGATCTCGCTGGAGTTGACGATGGTGATGAAGGCGTGGTTGTCGTTCATCCGCAAAAAGTTGCGCAGATGGGTGGCCTCCCGGCGGGTGAGCACCGTCATGATGACGGTCATGCTCTTGCCGGTGTAGGCGCCCTGGGCCTCCTCCACCGTGGCCGAGCGGTGCAGCTCGTCCAGGATGAAGTCGGTGACGTCCTCGGGGTTGGAGGTGACCACCGTGCACACCTTGCGCTGGTTGATGCTCTCGATGACGCCGTCCACCACAAAGGACTTGCCGATCAGGCCCAGGATACAGTACAGGCCGGTCTGGACGCCAAAGATGAGGGCCGCGCCGCTGACGATCAGGATATCGCTGGCCATCAGGGCGGTGCCGATGTTCAGGGAGGAATGTTTGGTCAGGATGAGGGCAACAATATCGGTGCCGCCTGTGGAAGCGCCGATGTTGAACACGATGGCGCTGCCGATGGCGGGCAGCAGCACCGCAAAGATCAGCTCCAGCAGGGTGTCGTTGGTGAAGGGGGCGGTCATGGGCCAGATGGCTTCACACAGGGAGACGTAGAAGGAGAGGGCCATCGAGGAGTAGACGGTCCAGCCCATACAGCTGATGCCCAGGGTGAAAAAGCCCAGGACCACCAGGGCTATGTTCAGCACCCACATGAAAAAGCCCACGTTGAACTGGGGGAACAGGGCCGACAGCAGCACCGACAGGCCCGAGGTGCCCCCGAAGGCAAAGTGGTTGGGGGTCTTGAACCAGACGATGCCCAGCGCGGTCAGCACCAGACCCAGGTTGAGCAGGATGAAAAAGCGGACGTTTGCAAGCATGGTTTCCTTTTTAAAGGCGTTTTTGACCAGGTCTATCATAATTCCTTTTCCTCATTTGCCTGTGCTTTGGGTTGCAATGTACAGACAGCCCGAAGCGCGAATTTCTTATACCAAGCAGAACTATACGATACTTCGCCCCGGATGTCAAGCATTCTGCACGAATGGACGGCAGAAAAATTACGGAAGGTGAATAAAAAGGGAAAACTGCGCCGGTCCTTCTTGCAGGAAAGGCGAAAATGTTGTATGATATACCATTATAGGGGCGTATTCTGACCGCGCGCCTGCCTGCGGCTTTGGGGCCAAAGGCGTTACAGAGCAGTATGAGGGAGAACAAGATGGCAGACAAAAACTTTTTGACCGATATCATTGACGCCGACCTGGCCGAGGGCAAGGTCAGCGAGATCCATACCCGATTCCCGCCCGAGCCCAACGGCTATCTGCACATTGGCAGCGCCAAGGCGATCTATATCAACTGGTCCATCGCCAAGGCCTATGGGGGCAAGTTCAACCTCCGCCTGGACGATACCAACCCCGCCCGGGAGGACGTGGAGTATGTGAACAGCATCCTGGAGGACCTGCACTGGCTGGGGGCCGACCCCAACGGCGGCGTCTTTTATGGCAGCGACTACTTTGAGCAGTGCTACGCCTATGCCGAGAAGCTGATCCTGGAAGGCAAGGCCTATGTGGACGACCTGACGCGGGACGAGATGCGGGAGTACCGCGGCTCGGACGCAGGCAAGCCCAGCCGTCCCTCCCCCTGGCGGGACCGTACCCCCGAGGAGAACCTGGACCTGTTCCGCCGGATGCGGGCAGGGGAGTTCAAGGAAGGGGAAAAGACCCTGCGCGCCAAGATCGACCTGGCCAGCCCCAACATGAATATGCGGGACCCGGCCATCTACCGCATCAAGTATGAGTCCCATCACCGCCAGGGGGACAAGTGGTGCATCTACCCCATGTACGACTTTGCCCACCCCATCCAGGACGCCATCGAGGGGATCACCCACAGCATGTGCAGCCTGGAGTTTGAGAACCACCGCCCCCTGTATGAGTGGGTGATCACCAACCTGTTTGGCACCGAGTTCCCCAAGCAGCGGGAGTTCGCCCGGCTGAACGTCACCAATACGGTGATGAGTAAGCGGTATCTGCGCGAACTGGTGGAGACCGGCATGGTGGACGGCTGGGACGATCCCCGGATGCCCACCCTCTGCGGCCTGCGCCGCCGCGGCTATACCCCCAGCTCCATCTTCACCTTTGTGCGGGAGGCGGGCATCGCCAAGTGCGACAACCTGATCGATGTGCGCCAGCTGGAGGCCTGCGTCCGCAGTGAGCTGGACCTGTGCGCCCAGCGCCGTGTGGCGGTGCTGCACCCGGTCAAGCTGGTGGTGGACAACTACCCCGCCGGCCAGACCGAGACGTTTGCCCTGGCCAACAACCCCAACCGGGAGGCCTGCGACAGCTCCACCCGGCAGGTAGTCTTCAGCCGGGAGCTGTGGATCGAGGAGGAGGACTTTGCCGAGGTGCCGCCTCCCAAGTTCAAGCGGCTGACGGTGGGCAGCGAAGTGCGCCTGATGGGCGCCTACATCGTACGCTGCACCGGCGTGGACAAGGATGAGGCGGGCCGGATCACCGCCATCCACTGCACCGCAGACCTGGAGACCGGCTGCGGCTGCCCCGCCGACGGCCGCAAGGTGAAGGGCACCATCCACTGGGTCAGCGCCGACCACTGCATCGAGGCGGAGGTGCGGCTGTACGACAAGCTGTTCACCCGCGAGAACATGAACAACCTCCCCGAAGGCACCACCTACAAGGACTACCTCAACCCCGACAGCGTCACCGTTTGCACGGGGGCCAAGCTGGAGATGGCCCTGGAAGGCGCCAAGCCCGGGGACAAGTTCCAGTTCGTCCGCAACGGCTTCTTCACCCCGGATTCCAAGCACCCCGGGGTGTTCAACCGGGTGGTCACCCTGCGGGACAGCTTCAAGCCCGCACAGGCGCCTGCCTGTCCTCAGTAAAAACGACAAAACGAAAGGAGGCGCTTTGCGCTTATGCCCAAACGGATCTGGCGCAATGCTCTGTTGATGGCGGTCGTCACCTTTTTGATGGCGGTGGGCCTGCTGTTTTATATCCGCAGCTCGGGACCCGTGCCCGGAGGAGAGAACCCGAACAGTGTCCTGCTCCACGACGGGGTGTATACCTCGGTGCAGCAGGGCTACATCAGTGAGGTGACGGTGACGGTGACCATCTCCAGCGGGATGGTATCGGACGTACAGGCCGACGCCTCGGGAGAGACCCCCGCACTGGGGGGCGTGGCTGCCGCGCAGCTGGCGGAGGAGCTGGCCCAGGCCGGCTCGGCCGACCGGGTGGACGTGGTGGCGGGCAGCACCTACACCAGCCAGGCTGTCCTGGATGGGATGCAGGACTGCCTGACCCAGGCGGCCGCAGGCTGACGAAACAAACCACAGAGCGCTTCCGGGCGGCAGAACTGACGCTGCGGGGGCGCTTTGTTTTGGATGGAGGGCCCTATGCTGGATACCTTTGACTACACCCTGGGCCCGGGCGGGGCGGTCCTGGCCAGGGCCTATGGAGACAGTCCCGTCCTCTGCCTGCCCCAGACGCTGCCGGGGCCCAAAGGGCCTCTGCCGCTGGCCGGGCTGGGGGGCTACTGCTTTGCCGAGACGGTGCGGGACAAGCCCAAAGGCCCCCTGCTGCGCTGTGTCCGGGAACGGGACGGCAGCCTGCGGGCTGTGCCGGCGGAGGAAGGGCAGGACCTGCACCCCGCCGCGGGACGCTTCCTGGAGGAGGTCGTCCTGCCCGGCACCCTGCGGGAGATCGGCAGCTGCGCTTTTTACAATTGCAGGGCCCTGCGCCGGATCACGGTGGGGAGCGGGCCGCTGGCCGTGGGCAGCGATGTCTTTCTGAACTGCTTTGAATTGGCCGAGGTGGTGCTGGAGGCCTCGCCCGACGAGGCTACCGGACTGTCTGCCCTGGTGAACAACATCTCCAGCAACCTGCGGGCGGTGTTCCGCGCAGGGGACGCTGTGCAGGGGGCGTTCCGCTACCCCGAATACTGGGAGGACATCGAGGAGACCCCCGCCCACATCCTGCTGCACACCTTCTCGGGGCAGGGATACCACTACCGCCAGTGCTTCCGGGACGGGCGGCTGCTCTGCGGCGAGTACGACGCCGTCTTTGCCCAGGGCCACGGCGGGGACGACCCGGCCTATATGGCCCTGCTCTGTTTGGACCGGCTGCGGTATCCCTGGCAGCTGGATGGTGAGGCCGCGGGCCGCTACCGGGCTTTCCTGGCCCAGCAGGGGGCTGTGGTGGCCGCCGGGCTGATCCGCGCCCAGGACCAGGAGGGGCTGCGCGCCCTGCTGGATCTGGGGGTGCTGGACGGGCCGGCCCTGGCGCAGGCATCGGCCAGCGCTAGGCAGGCGGGCAACGCCCAGGCGGCGGCCCTGCTGGCCGACGCGGAGTACCAGGCTGCCCCGCCAAAGCCCAAGCGGCGCTATACATTCGACGATATTTGAGCCGATGATCCTGTACGGAGGTGATCTGCATGGCGCGCAAGGCGCCCGTTGACTTCAACGCGCCCTTTCAGTCGGCGCGGCCCGAGACCCAGGAGGAATGGCAGGCCCGGATGGGCGGCGAGGTGCTTGCGGTGCTGCGCAGCGAGCTGTATCTGGACTTCCGCTTTTTGGACCAGGCCCTGGGCGCCCTGACCCCTGTGCCCGACGAGCGGTGCGGGGTGCTGGCCACCGACGGGGTCAGCCTGTTCTACCAGCCCAGCGCCCTGCTGCGGCTCTACCGGGAGAACCAGAAGTATCTCAAGCGGTTGTATCTGCACACGATATTCCACTGCGTATTTCGCCATCTGTGGATGCAGGGGAAACGCGACCCGGTGTTGTGGCACACCGCCTGCGACATCGCGGTGGAGAACGTCATCGACGGGCTGGGGCGCAGGAGCATCACCCGGCCCCTGACCTACGTCCGCCGCCGGGCCTATGAAGCCCTGACCGAGGGCGGCCATGTGGCGGCGGCAGCCCCGGCCTACCGCTGGCTGCTGGCCCAGACCCCCGGGGTGCAAAAGCAGCTGGCCCGGGAATTCTACGCCGACGACCACAGGCTGTGGCCCCGGCCCGGCAAGCCCAACCAGCCGGTCCCCCAGCCCCAGGCCCAGAAGGACTGGCAGAAGATCGGGCACCGGATGGAGACCCAGCTGGAGCTGCACGACCGGGAAGCCGGGGAGGACGGGGGGAACCTGGCCCAGGCAGTCAAGGCGGCCAACCGCAGCCGCAGCAGCTACCGGGAGTTCCTGCGCCGGTTCTGCGTGCTGCGGGAAGAACCCCATCTCGACCCCGACACCTTCGATCTGAACTTTTACACCTACGGCCTGTCGGTCTACGGCAATATGCCTCTGATCGAGCCGGTGGAGACGCGGGAGAACAAAAAGATCGAGGAGATCGCCCTGGTGATCGACACCAGTTATTCCACCTCGGGGGCCCTGGTGCGCAGCTTTTTGTCCGAAACATACGCCATGCTCAAGCAGCGGGAGAGCTTCTTCCGCCGGATGAACCTGCACATCATCCAGGCAGACAACAAGGTCCAGCGGGACCACCTGGTCACCACCGAGGAGGAACTGATCGACCTGATGGATCACTTTGAGCTGGCGGGGGGCGGCGGCACCGATTTCCGCCCTGCCTTCGACTATGTGACCAGGCTGTGCGAGGAGAAGAAGTTCCACAACCTGCGGGGACTGCTGTATTTCACCGATGGCATGGGGACCTATCCCACCCGGCGGCCCCCCTACGACGCGGCCTTCCTCTTTTTGGGGGACCGGTTCGACGACGCGGGCGTGCCTCCCTGGGCCATGAAGGTGGTGCTGGATGAGGAGGAGTTCGCCGGGCCTGAAGCAGCCCCTGCGCAGGGGCTGGCCGCCGCCCTGGAGGAGGAACAGGATCTCTATCGGGATCTGAACAATTCGTGAGGAGAGAGCCTATGAATATCAAACGTGCAAAGGAAGAGATCGAGCGCACGGTGCGGGCCTATCTGGCCAAGGATGCCCTGGGGGAATACGCCATCCCGGCGGTGCGTCAGCGGCCCATCCTGCTGATGGGCCCTCCGGGCATCGGCAAGACCCAGATCATGGAGCAGGCCGCCCGGGAGTGCGGGGTGGCGCTGGTGGCCTACACCATCACCCACCACACCCGCCAGAGCGCCGTGGGTTTGCCCTTCATCCGGCAGAAGCACTACGGGGACCGGGACGTGTCGGTGACCGAGTATACCATGAGCGAGATCATCGCCTCGATCTATGAGAAGATGGAGGCCACCGGCCTGCAGGAGGGCATCCTGTTCATCGACGAGATCAACTGCGTGTCCGAGACGCTGGCCCCCACTATGCTGCAATTTTTGCAGTGCAAGACCTTTGGCAACCAGGCCGTGCCGGCGGGGTGGGTCATCGTGGCGGCGGGCAATCCCCCCGAATACAACAAGTCGGTCCGGGATTTTGACATCGTCACCCTGGACCGGGTGCGCCGGATGGACATTCAGCCCGACCTGCCCGCCTGGCGGGAATATGCCCGCAAGGTGGGGGTCCATGGGGCCATCCTCAGCTATCTGGAGCTGCATCCCCAGAATTTCTATCAGATCAACGCCGACGTGGAGGGCGCCCAGTTCGTCACGGCCCGGGGCTGGGAGGATCTGTCCAATCTGCTGGACACCTACGAAAAGCTGGGGATGCAGGCCGATGAGGAAGTCATCCGCCAGTATCTGCAGCACAGGACCATTGCGGAGGACTTTGCCTCTTACCTGGACCTGTACTATAAGTACCGGGACGACTACGGGGTCGAGGAGATCCTGGCCGGGCGGCCCCGGCCGGAGGCCTTTGCGCGGCTGCTGCAGGCTCCCTTTGACGAGCGGCTGTCCCTGGTCAGCCTGCTGCTGGCGGGGCTGAAAGCGCGGTTTGGGGATTCCTGCCGGGAGAACGATGTGGCCGACACCTGCTATGCCCTGCTGCGGCAGCTCAAGCAGGATCTGGCCGCCCTGCCTGACCCCGAGCCCACCGATCCGGAGGACCTGCTCCAGCAGCAGATCGGGGACTATGAGGCCGAGACGGCCCGCCAGCGCACGGCCGGCGCCCTGGACAAAGAGGGACTGGCCCGCCGCCTGGGGGTGGCGGCCGCCCTGCGGGACTGGGCAGGACGTTTGCGCCGGGCCCACGCTGCGGGCACCCAGGAGGCCTTCGACCTGCTGCGGGGATACTTTGAGACCCTGGCCGCAGACCGCGAAAAGCGCCAGGAGGAGGCTTCTGCGGCCCTGGAGGCAGCCTTCGACTTTATGGAGCAGGCGTTTGGGGAGAGCCAGGAGATGGTGGTGTTCGTCACCGAGCTGACCGTTTCCCCGTCGGCCCACGCGTTCATCGCCGAGAACGGCTGTGAGCGGTACTTCCGCTACAACAAGAATCTGCTGCTGGATAACCGCAAGGCGGCCCTCGACCGGGAACTGGCGGCCGAGGAACTGCGCCACGGCGGACCAAAAGGTTAAGTACAAAGAAAAAGGCCCGCACGGAGCATCCGTGCGGGCCTTGTATATTTTTAGTCCAGGTGATGTTTCTGACAGAAAAGCTTGGAGGCAAAGTACATCCCCACCCACAGAAGGACGGCCAGCACCAGGTAGAGGGGATTCTCCAGCGCATTGGTGAGGGACTGGCCAAAAAGGGCCATCATGGCGATCATGACGGCCTTGCCGGCCAGCAAAGTCAGGATGTAGCGGCGGGAATCAAAGTCGGAGATGCCAAAGGCCAGATGCAGAAAGGAGGTGGGGGTGAAGGGCAGCATGGCCAGGGTGAACAGGGTGGGGACATCGCAGTGGCTGACCCACTTTTCGGCCTTGCGGATGGGCTCGAACCGGCTGGCGAACCGCCAGAAAAACCGCTTGACCACCCTGCGCCAGAAGGTGAACATGATGGCACCTCCCACCACCACGCCGCACCAGCTGTACAGAAAACCCATCACAGGGCCGTGGGCGGCCACGTTGAGCGCCACGATGGCGATGAGGGGCAGGGGCGGCACAAAGGATTCCACCATGGCCAGCAGGACCGGCACCAGGGGTCCGAGCCCCTCAAAGCTGTCCAGCAGGTTCTTCCAGAAATCCAGGGATGTGATCTGAGTGCTCCAATACTGAAGCATGTCTTCCATGCGCCGTCCTCCTATCGTACTTGGATGGTTTCAGGTCTTGTCCGGAACAAAGACCGCTTTGGATCTTCCGGATCTAGCTTATAGTATACCCTCCCATTATGACAAAGCGGTGAACGATCTGTCAAGTTGTGGGTGGAAGGGTCAAAAAGCGGCGGGGCTCAGCCCTCCTCTTTGGCGGCAGCGGCGCGGGCCTCGGCGGCGTGCAGCCGTTCCAGCTGCTGGCGGCGCTGCTTGTGCCAGCGGGCCAGCAGGTCGGGTGTGGGCATCTGGAGGCACCGGGCATAGGTCCAGTGCAGGCCGTCCCGGCGGGCCAGCTTGTACCGCTGAAAGACCCCCTGGCCGGCTTCGCTGTCGGTGCCGGCGCAGCAGGGGCACTGGGCCAGGGTATACCAGCTGTTGCTGCCCTTTTTCAGCCAGATATCATCGGGGACAAGGGCGGCGCCGCACACCGGGCAGGCCGCGCTGAGGATGCGGGGGTCGTTGCGCCAGGCAAACTGCTCCACGTTGCCCTCCCACAGGCGGAAATCCCGGTAGTCGCCGGGCTCGGGGCAGAGGCTCTGGCGCAGCGATTCGGCCTCGGTGGGATACTCGGCCAGGCCGCGCTCCAGGTCGATGCAGCGGCAGATATCGGCGGTGTACAGGGCGTCGGACAGCGCGTCGTGGAAGGGGCGCTCGGTGGGCAGCCCCAGCCGGGTGACCACGCTCTCCAACGTGAGGCCGTCCCCCTCCTTGCGGGGGTATTGGCTGAGAAAGATCTGCTGCAGGTTGTACCAGACGGTGGGGCGGCTCTCGTCCAGGTTGCATAAAAAGAGGTTCTGCTTGAGCACCGGCACGTCATCCAGACCCCACTCGGCAAATTCAGCGTCGGGACCGCACCACTTCATGAACCGGCGCAGCCCCTGCAGGATGGGCTCGCCCCGGTCCAGGTCGGCCTGGGTCAGGCCGGTGACCTTGGCGATGTGGTGCTGCAGTTTGCGGAAGATGCGGGGCCGCAGATGGATCGAGAAGGTGTCCAGGACGTTGCCCGCCTCATCCACCCTAGCGGCGCCGATCTCGATGATCTCCCCCCGCAAAGTCTGCTCCACCCCGTGGTAGTTGAAGGTATAGGGATGGTAGCCGATGTTCCATTCCAAATCAAAAATGACCAAATTTCGCTGAGGCATGATCGTATGATTCCCCATTCTTATAAAATAAAGCGCTCGATGGCTTCTGCGACGCCGTCGTGGTTGTTGTCCGCTGCCGTGATATAGTCCGCCTGTGCCTTGACGGGGCCTTCGGCATTGGCCATGGCCACGCCCACGCCGGCGTAGTGGATCATCGAGCGGTCGTTCATCCCGTCGCCGCAGGCCATCAGGTTGTCCCGGGTCAGGCCCATCCGGTCCAGCAGGGCCGCCAGGCTGCGGTCCTTGGCCACCCCCAGAGGCACCGCCTCAATGAAGAAGGGGCTGGAGGGGTACAGGTCGATCTGCCCGGCAAAGCGGTCCAGGCCGGCCTGCAGCACCGGCCGCAGCCGGATGGGGTCGAGGGTGATGAGCATTTTGTTGACCGGGTAATTGACGTAGGCGGGCAGGTCGGGCACGCCGACCATGGGCAGCTTGTTGGTGAAGCCCTCCCGCATGGCCCAGGGGTCCTGGGGACGCTCGGTGACGATGCCCTCCGGGCTGTATGTGACGATGGCCACGTTCTGCTGCGCCGCAAAGCTGCACAGGGCGGGCACCATGGGGGCCGGCAGCACCTGCTGCCACAGGATGCGGGCCCCGGGGCCGCAGTCCACGATGGCACCGCCGTTGTACGAGAGGATGGCCCCCGCCCGGCCGTTCTGGCCCAGGGCAAGATCCCGCGCCACAGGGGTGACCCCCTCGGTGGGGCGGCCGGAAGCCAGCACCACCATCACCCCTTTGGCCAGGGCCTGGTCCAGGGCGGCGCGGGTGCGGGGGGTGATCTGCTTGTCGTCGTTGGTGAGGGTGCCGTCCAGATCCAGTGCCAGCACCTTGATATTCGGTTTCGCCATAGAAAAGCGTTTCTCCTTCTTCCAGGCAGCCTTGCGCCGCCTTCACAGTCTTACTTTCTATTGTACAATAAAAGAGCGCAGGTTTAAAGAGAAAAAATCGGTTTTTCACGAAAAAGAATAAAAACCCCGCCCCAACGAAAGACGGGGGCGGGGAAAAGGGGGTTATCCGGCGGTCACTCGGCCAGGTTGCCGGTGTACAGCTGGTAGTATTTGCCTTTCTTGGCGATCAGCTCGTCGTGGCTGCCGCGCTCGATGATGCGGCCCTGTTCCAGCACGATGATGCAGTCGGCGTTGCGCACGGTGGACAGCCGGTGGGCGATGACAAAGGTGGTGCGGCCATACATCAGGCCGTCCATGCCCGCCTGCACCAGCGCCTCGGTGCGGGTGTCGATGGAGCTGGTGGCTTCGTCCAGGATCAGCACCGGCGGGTCGGCCACGGCCGCCCGGGCGATGGCCAGCAGCTGCCGCTGGCCCTGGCTGAGGTTGGCGCCGTCGCCGGTCAGCATGGTGTTGTAGCCGTCGGGCAGGCGGCGGATGAAGCCGTCGGCGTTGGCCAGCTTGGCGGCCACCACACACTCCTCGTCGGTGGCGTCCAGGCGTCCATAGCGGATGTTGTCCATGACGGTGCCGGTGAACAGGTGGGTATCCTGCAGCACGATGCCCAGGCTGGCCCGCAGGTCCGACTTCTTGATCTTGCGGATGTTGATGCCGTCGTAGCGGATCTTGCCGTCCTGGATGTCGTAGAAGCGGTTGATCAGGTTGGTGATGGTGGTCTTGCCGGCGCCGGTGGAGCCCACAAAGGCGATCTTCTGGCCGGGCAGGCCGTAGAGGTTGATGTCGTGGAGGACGGTCTTTTCGGGATTGTAGCCGAAGTCCACGTCAAAGAAGCGGATGTCGCCCTCCAGCTTGGTGTAGGTCAGAGTGCCGTCGTGGTGAGGGTGCTTCCAGGCCCAGATGCCGGTGCGGGAGTCGCTCTCCACCAGGTTGTTGTCCTTGTCGTATTTGGCGTTGACCAGGGTGACGTAGCCGTCGTCGGTCTCGCTGGGGGCGTCCATCATGGCGTAGATGCGCTCGGCGCCGGCCAGCGCCATGATGACGCTGTTGGCCTGCATGGACACCTGGCTGATGGGCATATTGAAGCTCTTGTTCAGGGCCAGGAAGGCCATGACGGTGCCCAGGGTGACCCCGCCGATGCCGTTGACCGCCAGGGCCGCGCCCAGAAGGGCGCACAAAGCGTAGCTGACGTTGCCCAGCTGGGCGTTGACGGGCATCATGATGTTGGCGTAGCCGTTGGCCCGGATGGAGCTTTCCTTCAGCTTGCCGTTCAGCTCGCGGAAGCCCTGCAGGGTCTTTTCCTCATGGGTAAAGACTTTGACCACCTTCTGGCCCTGGAGCATCTCCTCGATGTAGCCGTTGACGGCGCCCAGGTCCCGCTGCTGGGAGATGAAGTACTTGCCGCTTTGGGCGCTGATCTTTTTGGAGCAGAACAGCATCAGGGCCACCATGCAGATGGTCAGGACGGTCATGGGGATATCCAGGATGCACATGCTGACGAACACCGACAGGATGGTGATGACGCTGGACACCAGCTGGGGGATGCTCTGGCTGATCATCTGGCGGAGGGTATCCACGTCGTTGGTATACACCGACATGATGTCGCCGTGGGGGTGGGTGTCAAAGTAGCTGATGGGCAGGCTCTCCATGTGGGTGAACAGCTCGATGCGGATGTTCCGCATGGTGCCCTGGGTCACATTGACCATGATGCGGGCGTTGCCCCAGGCGGCCAGGATGCCCACCAGATAGATGCAGCCGATCCGTGCCAGGGCGCCGATCAGGGGGCCGAAGTCGGGGTCCTGCTGCTGGAGCATGGGCGCGATGTAGTCGTCGATGAGGGTCTGCAAAAACAGGCTGGCCTGCACATTGGCAAAGGCGCTGAGGAAAATGCAGATCAGCACCACGATGCAGTGGGGGGTGTAGTGCCGCAGCACCTCACCCAGGACCCGCTTGAGCAGCTTGCCGGGGTTGGCCACCTTGGGCCGGGGGCCCATACCGCCGCGGCGGCCGGGGCCATGGATGGTTCTCACGTTCTGTTCAGCCATCAGTCTTCACCTCCCTGCTTGTCGAAGTCGCCGCCGCCCTGGGTCTGGCTGTTGTAGACCTCCTGATAGATCTTGTTGGTGGCGAGCAGCTCCTCATGGGTGCCCAGGCCGTCGATCCGGCCGTTGTCCAGCACCAGGATGCGGTCAGCGTCCTGCACAGAAGAAATGCGCTGGGCGATGATGATGCGGGTGGTGCCGGGCAGCTTTTCCCGGAAGGCCTGGCGGATCTTGGCGTCGGTGGCGGTGTCCACCGCGCTGGTGGAATCGTCCAGGATCAGGATCTTGGGTTTGCGCAGGAGGGCGCGGGCGATGCACAGACGCTGTTTCTGGCCGCCCGAGACGTTGGTGCCGCCCTGCTCGATCCATGTATTGTACTTGTCGGGGAAGCGCTGGATGAACTCGTCGGCGCAGGCCAGGCGGCAGGCTTCCATGCACTCCTCCTCGGTGGCGTTCTCATCGCCCCAGCGCAGGTTGTCCAGGATGGTGCCTGAGAACAGGACGTTCTTTTGCAGCACCATCGAGACCTCCTGGCGCAGCACATCCAGGTTGTAGTCGCGCACATCCACGCCGCCCACCCGGACGGCGCCGCTGTCCACGTCGTACAGCCGGGGGATCAGTTGCACCAGGCTGGATTTGGCGCTGCCGGTGCCGCCGATGACGCCCAGCGTCTCACCGGGCCGGATGCGGAAGGTGATATCGCTGAGCACCGGGCTGCCGGTGCCGTGCTTATACTTGAAAGTGACGTGGTCGAACTCCACGCTGCCGTCCTGCACCTGATCCACGGGCTTCTGGGCGGGGGGCAGGTCGGTCTTTTCGTCCAGCACCTCGATGATGCGGCGGCAGGAGGCCACCGACATACTGAGCATGACGAACACCATGCTCAGCATCATCAGGGAGGCCAGGATGTTCATGACGTAGCCGAACAGGGCGTTCAGCTGGCCGGTGGTGATCACGCCGTCCAGCACGAAATGGGCGCCGAACCAGGACAGGGCCAGGTTGCAGCCGTAGATGGCCACCAGCATGGAGGGGTTGTTGAAGCTGAGGCGGCTTTCCGCCTTGACGAACTGGTTGTACAGGTCCTGGCAGGCCCTGGTGTACTTGTCGTCCTCATGCTTTTCGCGCACGAAACTCTTGACCACCCGGATGGCGGTGACGTTCTCCTGCACCGAGGCGTTCAGGTTGTCGTAGTTGCGGAACACCCGGTCGAAGATCTTGGTGGTGGGCAGCATGATGCAGCCCAGCACCACCAGCAGAAAGAGCATGGCCACCAGGAAGATGCCGGTGAGATGCGGGTTGATCATCACCGACATGATGAGGGCAAAGACCAGATGCACCGGAGCGCGCACGCACATCCGCATCAGCATCTGGAAGGCGTTCTGCACGTTGGTGACGTCGGTGGTCATACGGGTGACCAGGCCCGCCGTGGAGAACTTGTCGATGTTGGTGAAGGAATAGTGCTGGATGCGCTCAAACATGGCGTCGCGCAGGTTGCCTGCGTAGCCGGCGGATGCCTTGGCGGCAAAGCGGCCGGCGGACAGGCCCAGAACCAGAGCGATGGCCGCCACCAGGAAGGTGAGCAGGCCATACTTGATGACGGCGTCCATATCTCCCTTTTCGATGCCCTGGTCGATGATGTAGGACATCAGCAGCGGGAGAAGGACGTCCATGATGGCTTCCAGCGCCGACAGAAGCGGCGTGATGATCGCGGCGCGCTTGTACTCGCCGAGATGGGAGGCCAGCTTTTTGATCATGGGTCATACCTCCTATGGCGTATCGGGAAGCCTTCCGGCCCGGTCTGCCTGCCGGCAAACGCACCGGCCGCGGGGCATGGGAACGCTTGGGCAAAGGGGTCGGCGCTTTGGGCTTTTGGATACGCGCAGCTCTTATTGTTGGGTTGCGTACAAATTTGTTCAACGTCGAACATTCTATCCAAAAAAATGTTCGATGTCAACCTGTATGGGCAAGGTTTCAGATTTTGTTCATAGAAATTTCAGCGTTGGATTATTCCAGACCGGCGCGCAGTTTGTTGAGCAGCCGCAGCAGCTCTGCGTTCTCCTCCTCGGTCAGCAGGCCGGAGATATACTGGTCGGTCTGGCGGAGGCTGAGCATGATCTGCTGGTGGGCCAGGGCGCCGGCGTCGGTGAGGACCAGGCGCTTGAGGCGGGCGTCCTGGGGGACGCTCATGCGGCGGATATAGCCCTTCTTTTCCATCAGCTGCAGGATGTTGGTGACGGTGGAGCGGGTGATGGAGAAGGCCCGCTCGATATCCCGCTGAAAGACCTCCCGGTCCCGGCAGTTGTAAAGATAGGCGAGGATCCACCCATGCATGGCGGTGACATCCTCCACCCCGTTCAGACGGCTGTAATAATTCACCCGGCGGGAGATGAGGTTGTTGACCCGGCGCATCTGAGCCGGGATGACCTGGGGCAGGTCTTTGACGGGTCTGCTCAGCAGAGCCTGCTCGACGTCGGGGGAAAGGTGTGTGGGATTGATGGACATAACAGAAGCACTCCTTTGCGCTGGCTGTCTTGCCGGTCGGCAGGGTGCTGAACAATTTACACCCTGGACTGTCTGGACAAGAACAATTCGATACAAAACTATTATCGAGCGCCAAAGCTCCTTTGTCAAGGGCAAAATGGTGACAATTTGGTGCGCAAAAAGCGCCCCCGGACCGCCGGCTGGGGCGGGCGCGGGAGCGCTGGGAAAGGTTCATGCCAGGATGGCCTGGGCCTCGGGAGGAAGGGTATAGGCGGGGTCCAGCATATGCAGCAGCCGCTCGGGGCGGTTGGTGACGATGGAGACCGGCTGCATATCCAGGATGCTCTGCAGATCCAGCTTGCTGTCCACCGGCCAGGGGGCGGCCTCCATCCCCATGGCCTGCACCCGCTGCACAAGGTCCCGGTCCCGGAAGCAGGTGTTGTACTGGCAGCTGACCACCTCGGGAACAAAGTCCAGGCCGGCCAGATAGGCGGGCAGGTCGTGCTGGGCCAGCAGACTCAGCAGCAGCTGGAACAGGTTCTCGCCGGGGTGGTCGGAGGTAAGGGCCCAGATGCGGTCCATCACCCAGCGGGCGGTGATGTTTTCCTCGTCCAGGGGCTGTCCCTGGGAGAGGGCCATCAGGGCCTGGGTGGCTTCCTCCTCCCTGGGCAGGCCGGCTTCCATGCCGTTTTCCAGCCCGATGGCCTGCAGCAGGGCCGGCGGGGGGAACAGGTAGCTGTCCAGGGAGTTGAGGGTCAGCACCCCCACCCGCTGGCAGGGAGACAGCTTTTTCACCCGGCTCAGGATGCCGTGGTTGAACGAGGTGACCACGATCTTGTCCGCCAGGCCGGAGCTTTCCACCTCCTCCAGGATCAGCTCCGCAAAGGCGTCCTGATCGGTGGTGTTGTTGGCTCCCAGAGGGGACTTGAACTCCACCTGGATGGTCTCCACCGTGCTGCAGGCCTCCAGGGCCTCGGCAAAGGTGGGGATCTTTTCCCCGGCGAAACGGGGGTCCTTCCAGCTGCCGAAATCCAGGGCGCGCAGCTGCTCCAGGGTACACCAGGGGATGACCTTTTTCTGGTCGGCGTGCAGGTCGGTGATGTATTCGTGATGGACCACCAGATGACCGTCTGCGGTCAGCAGAGTATCAAATTCGATGCCGTCCACCCCCAGGCTGGCGGCCAGCCGGAAGGCGGTCAATGTATTTTCGGGCGCGAGGTGGGATGCGCCCCGGTGTGCGATGACTTTGGGCCTCACAATCGTTTCTCCTGTTTTTTGACGTTCAGTCTATCAGTATAGCGGCCCGGGAGAAGATTGGCAAGCGTTTTCACAAAAAGTTTCCGGCGGGTTCAAAAATGGCGCGGAAGAAGCAGAAAAGCCCCCGGCTTTGCAGCTGGGGGCCCCTCTGGTTTTATGGCTAGGAGGTTTGGAGTTACTCTCGATCAGGAGAGGAACATGAGCTGGCGGTTTACTTGCCTGCGCGGCGGGCCTTCAGAGTCTCGACGTTCTGATCCACACGCTTTTTGCTCAGCGGGTAGACGAACCACAGCACGAGGGCGATGACGGCAAAGCCGATGATGGGAGCCATGCAGGCGATGGTGTAGATGCCGTTCAGGACGTTGGGGTCCTGCTGGGTGGCGGTGGAGTAACCGATGATGCTCAGCAGAGCGCCGATCAGGCCGGCAGAGAAGGCCTGGCCCAGTTTCCGGGCGAAGGAGTACACCGAGTAGATGGTGCCGTCCTCGCGGACGCCATTCTTGACTTCGCTGTCGTCGATGACGTCGGTGATCATAGCCCAGACGATGGTGTTGAACAGGCCCAGGCCGGCATAAGCCACGGTATAGAAGCCCAGGTAGACCCAGCCGCTTTCAGGATGGAGGATGAAGCAGATCAGGTAGACGATGGCGCCGAACAGGGAGCCGGCGATGGCGGTCTCCTTTTTGCCGATCTTGGAAGCCAGCATGGTGGCCAGGGGAGCGACCACCACCAGGGAGGCGATGGAGGAGCACATGGCGACCGCGGACTGTGCGGCGGTGTTCTTGAAGTAGTAGGGGAAGATGTAGGGGTTCATGCCGGTCATGGTGAGCATGGTCAGCAGCAGGCACAGGGCCGCCAGGATGATGCCCAGCAGGGAACGGCTGGTGAAGATGCGCTTGAGCAGGACCACGGGCTCGAACTTCTCGGTCTTGGCGGGGATGACGACACGCTCGGTGGTCAGGTTGAAGCACAGCAGATAGCAGACGATGGCGCAGACGCTGAACAGGCCTGCCATGACCAGCATACGGCTGCCGCTCAGGACGGGAGTGCCGTTGACGGTCTCATAGGCCAGCAGCGGGGTGGCGGTGCCGATGACCAGGTTGGCCAGGGTGGCGCCGATGCTGCGGAAGGTGGACAACTGGGTGCGGTCGTTGGCCTCGGGCGAAATGGCGGAAGCCATCGAGCCGTAGGGGATGTTGATGGAGGTGTAGAAAATGGAGCCCCACAGCAGGTAGGTGACGAACATCCACACCACCTTGAAGGCCATGGGCATACCGGCGAACTCGGACTGGTAGATCAGGAACGAGGCGATGGCCACCGGTCCGCACATCCGCTTGATCCAGGGACGGAAACGGCCGTCCTTGGTGGGCTTGGCGCGGTCTACGATCTGGCCCATGGCCACATCGGTGAAGGCGTCCACAAAGCGGGCTACCATCATCAGCAGGCCGACGATGGCTGCGGGCACGCCCATGATATCGGTGTAGAACACCATCATAAAGCTGGAGGATAGCATGAAGGTGAAGTCGTTGCCGAAATCACCGAACATGTAGCCGAGTTTGTCCCTCATACCAAAGGGGCGCACGGCCGTGGTTCCGGTGTTTGCCATAAATGATTACTCCTTTGTTGGCTGGGGGCTGCCGGCAGGGTACCGCCTGCCCTGTGTGGGACAGCCCGGGTGGATTGCGTCACTTTGCACAGTCACAACTGTACAAAGCTGCGGAATATTGGTTACCGTGTAACGTAGTATATCACAATGTGGAAAAAGAAACTAGAAATATTTTGTGCTGTATCCCTACATTTTAATGGTCCTCCTGTTTAAAGACGCCGAAATTACGTCTGCGTATTTGTGCAAGATGCACTATTTTGAGAGAAATGGCCCCTTTGCAGGCAGGAAATGGGGCGAAAAACGGGGCGATTGCCTTTCCCGGCCGGGAATGATACAATAAAGAAAAAACACAAGGAGAAAAAGCCATGAAGGAACCCAACAGCCTTTCGGGCCGGCAGTGGCCCGGCTATACCACCATAAAGACCGAGCAGAGCGAGCTTTTCCACGGGACAGCCACCACCCTGACCCACGATGTGAGCGGCGCCGCCGTGCTGGTGATCGAGAACCAGGACGAGAACAAAGCCTTCGGCATCGGGTTCGGCACCTTCCCCAGCGACGATACGGGCGTGTTCCATATCCTGGAGCACTCGGTGCTGGCAGGATCGGAGAAATACCCGGTCACATCGCCCTTCCTGCAGCTGGTCAAGAGCAGCATGGCATCGTTCCTCAACGCCATGACCTTTGGGGACAAGACGGTATACCCCTTTGCCACCCCCAATGAGGCCGACTTCCGCAACCTGATGGACGTCTACCTCAACGCGGTGTTCTGCCCCCTGGCGATGAAGGAGCGCAGCGTCTTTGAGCAGGAGGGCTGGCACCGGGAGGAGGACGGCTCCTTCAGCGGGGTGGTCTACAATGAGATGCAGGGGGCCCTGGCCTCCCCCGAGGCCCGGCTGGATGCGGCCATGGACGCGGCCCTTTTCCCGGACAACGGCTACGGCTTTGTGTCGGGGGGCGACCCTGCCGCCATCCCGGGGCTGACCTATGAGCAGTACGTCAAGATCTACCGCCGCCATTACCGCCCCGATAACTGCTGCATCACCCTGTATGGCCGGATGGACATGGCGGACAAGCTGGCTTTTCTGGACCAGCACTATCTGAGCAAAATGCCCCGGAGCGGGCCCCGGCCCCGCACCCCCCTGCAGGTCCCTCAGACAGGGGTCCGGCGGCTGGTGCCCTACTACACCGACACCCCCGGCACGGTGCCGGTGGAGTGCGCTCTGGGCTGGTACACCGGCCGTTTTGAGGAGCAGGAAAAGCAGACGGCCGTCAGCATCCTGCTGGACGCCCTGCTGTCCACCAACCAGTCCCCCCTGAAAAAGTACCTGCTGGAGCAGGGCCTGGGGACCGATATCCAGGTGGTCTTTGACAGTTCGGTGCAGCAGCCGGTGATCGAGCTGCTGCTCAAGGGGACCGACCAGGAGCGGGCGGCCCGTTTTGCACCGGCAGTCAGGGCCGGTGTGGAAAAGATCTGCGCCGAGGGCATCCCCCAGGAGCTTCTGACCGCCTCCATCAATAGCCTGGAGTTCCAGGTGACCGAGCGCCCGGGCAACCTGCCCGACGGCGTGATGGCCGCCATTGAGGCGGTGACCGGCTGGCTGCACACAGGGGATCCCATGGCGGACCTGCGGGTGGAGGAGATCTTTGCGTTCCTGCGGGAGAAGGTGGGCACCGACTGGTATACCGGCCTGCTGGCCCAGCTGCTGGAGGCCGACCCGGTGGAAGTCACCCTGGTTCCCCAGAAACCCCAGCCGGAGGACGGGCCCTCGGCCCGGCAGGAAGGCAAGCTGCAGCTGGACCACCCCCTGACGGTGGCCGACCTGGCCGAACCGCTCCACTTCCCGGATGCGGAGGAAGAACAGCTGGCCGGCCTGACTTTGGTCACCCGGCCCACGGCGGGCAGCCTGTATCTGAATTTCTACTACGATATGGGCGCCCTGGACCCCGAGGAGGTCAGCGATGCCGCCCTGCTGCTCAGCCTGCTGGGTGAGCTGGACAGCGGCAGTCACACGGCCATCCAGCTGACCACCCTGCGGAACACCTGGCTGGGCGAGAGCTTTGTGACCATCGACCACTGGGTGGGACGCCAGGCGGAGAAGCCCTGCATCGCGAAATTCGAGGCGCGGGCCAGCCTGCTGGAGCGCAACCTGGACAAGGCGGTGGAGCTGCTGGGCGAACTGCTGTACGACACCAGGCTGGAGGGGGCCCAGGCCGAGACGGCCCTCGCCCGGACCTTGGAGCAGCTCAAGCTGGATTTCGAGCACGATTTCATCCAGAGCGGGCACGATTATGCCATCCTGCGGGCCGGCCGCAGCTTTTCGGTGGATATTGCTTTGGCGGAGCGGACCGGCGGCGTGGATATGTACCGCTTTGTATGCAGGCTGCTGGAGCAGCGGGACTGGCCGGCCCTACTGGCTCGGCTGGAGGCGGTGCGGAACAAGCTGCTGCGCCGCTGCAGCCTGACGGTCTGCTGCCATGGCAGCGCCGCCGCCTGCCAGCGGCTGCGTGAGCTGCTGCCCGGCAGCGTCTTTGCCGGCCAGGGCCGCGCCCCGGCCCGGCCTTACAGTGAACCGCTGCCCCCGGCCCGGAACGAGGCGTTCCTGATCCAGGGCGGGGTGAACTATGACGTACTGGCCTGGCCGATGAACGGCGACGCCGCCCGCAAGGTGCTGAGCCGGGTGATGAGCTATGAATATCTGTGGCAGGCCATCCGGGAGCAGGGCGGCGCCTATGGGGCCGGTATGCTCAGCAGGGCGGAATTTGAACTGATCTACACCTACCGCGACCCCCATGCCGCAGGCAGCTACCGGAAGTTTGCCCAGGGGCCGGCAGTCCTGGCCGCCAAAGAGTACACCCCCGAGAGCCTGAGCGAGTGCATCGTGGGCACGGTCGCCCAGGTGGATTCGCCCCGCAAGCCCCGCCAGCAGGCACTGGAGGCGGACCGCCGGTATTTCTGCGGGGTCACCGGTCCGATCGCCGCTGCCGACCGGGCCGCCATGTGCGGCGTCACCGCAGAGTGGCTGCGGCAGCAGGCCGGCAGCCTGGCCGGGCAGATGGCCCGGGGCGTCCGCTGCACCTTTGGCAGCCGCGAGGCCATCCAGCGGGCCGGGGATCTGTTTGACGCCGTGGAGGACCTGAGCGCGACCTAAAGGCGCGGTGATGGCGGGCGGCCTGGCCCAGAAACTGTACCGGCTGTACGCCCTGGAAAGCCGCCGCGGATGAAGGGCGGCAGGGCTGGACGGTTCGAACCCTTGCCTATGCCGGCTGCCCGCGCTATACTGGAGATAAGGTGAGATCGATACCAAAAGGAGGGGAGGCCGTCCATGAACATCACCGAGTTTGCCGCCTATGCCGGGGTATCCAAGGCGGCGGTCAGCCGCTATTTCAACGGCGGCTATCTCAGCGAGGAAAAGCGGGCCCGCATCGAGGCTGCGGCTGCGGCCACCGGTTACCGGCCCAGCCTCCAGGCCCAGATGCTGCGCACCCGGCGCACCCGGCAGGTGCTGGTGATCCTGCCCAAGCTGTCCAGTGAGAGCTGCGCCCGGATGGTGGAGGGGATCTCGGCCATCCTGGAGGAGAGCGGCTACCAGCTGCTGCTGGTCAATACCGCTGCAGGCGCTGTATGAGAAGGTGTGGAACGAGCCCTATTTTTATGTGTCCAACGGCACGGTGATGGTGCACATACGCAACCTGCGGGTCAAGATCGAAAAAGACCCCCAGAACCCCCAAGCGCGTGTGCACCGTGTGGGGCAAGGGCTACCACTTCGGAGGCGGGGAGGGGGAAGATGTCTAAGAGCAAAGGGCTGAGAGCAAAGGGCTGACGGCCCAGTTCATCCGGCTGCTGGTGGTGACCGGGGCGGGGTGCGTGCTGCTGTTTATGGTGCTGCGGGTGGTAGTGCTGGCGGCTTTGGAGACTTACGCCCAACAGACCGACCTGCGCCAGAAGGAGACGGTCCGGCTGCTGGAGGACTTCCAGAGCTATGTGACCGAGGAACAGCTGGCCGCCTCCGACGTGGAAGGCATCACCCGGTGGGTGGATGAGCACGACTTCACCCTGCTGGAACTCTATCAGGACCACGTGCTGGTATACAGCTCCTTTGTGCCCGAGCGCCAGGACCTGAACCACGAGGGCCAGGCGGCCCCCTTTTACGACTGGACTCCCCGGGCCCCGGTGTTCTTTACCGACGGACAGCTGGACGCGGTGCTCTACTGCGATGTGCTGCGGGCCAATGCGATGCTGGCCACCCGGATGCTGACGCTGGGGTGCATCGCGCTGTTCCTGGGGGTGTTTCTGCTGGGGTGCAGGCGGATCGTACGGTACATCTGCCTGCTCAGCGAGGAGATCCAGGCCATGGAGGGGGGCGATCTGGACCACCCGGTGACGGTGCAGGGGGCGGACGAGCTGACCACCCTGGCCTCCTGTCTGGACTCGATGCGCAAGACCCTCAACCGCCAGCACCAGGAAAAGGCCGAGGCGGACGCCCGGGTCAAAAACCTGATCACCGAGATGTCCCACGACCTGCGCACCCCCCTGACCACCCTGCTGCTCTATACCGAGATCGTGCGGGAAGGCCGGTACGACGGGCAGGCCCAGCTGCAGGAATACCTGGCCAAGATCGACACCAAGGCCCGGCAGATCAAGCAGATGTCGGACAACCTGTTTGAATATGCGCTGGTGACCCGGGACGCGCCGGCGGACATGGACCCGCCCGCCCGGTTTTCCCAGATCTTTGAGGAGCCGCTTGCGGATATGGCCGAACAGCTGCAGCAGCACGGCTTTGCCTGCGCCCTCCGGCTGGGCGGCGAGGATGTGGTGCTGACGGTGCGGGGGCAGTATGTGCGCCGGGTGCTGGACAACATCACCTCCAACCTGCTCAAGTACGCGGACCCGTCCCAGCCGGTGGAAGTGGATTATGTGCGGGATGAGACGCGGGCCGGGCTTTCCTTTGCCAACCAGGCGCTGCCCGAGGCCCCCGGGACCGACAGGACGCGGGTGGGTTTTGAGAGCGTGCAGGCCATGATGGCGCGGATGCAGGCCGATGTCCGGGTGGAACGGGAGCCGGGGCATTACCGCATCACCCTGCTGTTCCCCATCACACAGGAATAAGAAACGCCGCGGCGCGGCAGGTGGAGTTTTTCTGCCTGCCGCGCCGTTTTTCTGCGCGGGGGCATTCATAAAAAGTTCACCCGCCTTAAAGGAGTCTTAATGATTTCTTCAGGAGGAAGCTTAAGAAATGCCCTGTATACTGCATTCTGTCAGGAGGGCCAAACAGAGGCTCTGCTGCAAACCAAAAAGGAGGGGCAACAATGTTCAAGCAAAAGCCACAGGAGGACAGGGACAGCCCAAAGGCCGCCGCAGGCGGCAAGGGCAGCCTGCTCCGGCGCAGATGGAAGCTGCTGGCGGTGTGCGCGCTGTGCTCCATGCTGGCGGCGCCCGCCTCGGCCAGCGGTTCCAACGCCGCTGTGCAGACGGCAGTGGTGCTGGGCGGCCTGGCCTCGGGCCAGACTGCCAGCCTGGAAGGCCCCTTCGTGGCGGGGGAGAGCACCCAGCTGCCCTTTGAGCCCGCCGCGGTCTACCGCAACGATGAGGCTGCGGCCTCGACCCGGCTGGAGCAGTACGACGTCTACTATTACAACGAGAACACACGCACCGTGTGGATCTATGACACCCGGGCCGCAGGCCGGATCACCGCGGTGTCCCCCTCGGCCAGCGCTCCCACCGCCGTGACGGTGGCGGGGACGGAATACACCATTGGCACCGCTTCCGCCGCCGCGCAGATCTCCTCCCTCAACGGCGGCGGAGTGGGCCAGGTGGTGACCCTGCTGCTGGGGATGGATGACCAGGTGGTGCGGGTGCTGACCGGCGACCAGGCCGACGCGGTCTTTTACGGGGTGGTGCAAAGCGCATCCCGCAGCCTGACCGAGGACAACGGCGCCGATGTACAGCAGAGCGTGGCTGTGGCCTGTACCGACGGGGTGACCCGGACGGTCCACGTGGACAAAAGCCTCAACTTCCCGGCCGGGTGGCTGGTGGAGATCACCGTGGGCACCAATGCCTCGGGCGATGTGACCAGCATGACCCAGCTGATGCCGGTGATGGTGGACCAGCTGGGGGCCGCCTGGGTAAAGAGCGGGGAGGACCGCTACGAGACCGCCGACGATATGCAGGTGTACCTGTGGTACAAGGGCCAGTATTACCCCACCACCCTGGCCAAGGTGGACGCCGAGAACTACCACCTGATCGGCTGGTACGACAGCATGGGCTGCGCCGCCGGAGGCAAGGTGCGGGTGCTGGTGGCGGTGAAAAAGGACTGAAAAGTTCCAGGAAAAATCAAGGCGCCGTTAAGGCTGGCTCAAGCTGGAGATGGTATCCTTGCAGCAAGCCCCAAGGAGGCGATGCCTCTGGAGATAAAGACACCCAACATCACAAACAACGTTCGTATTACGACCCCAAAAGGGAGAAAGGTGAGAATTATGATGAAATCGAATTGGATCAAGACCGCCGCTATGCTCAGCCTGTCCGCCTGTATGCTGGCGGGAGGCGCCCTGTCCAGCTTTGCCGCCGGGACCGACGGCACGTCCCGCTACACCGCCCAGGTGCTGGACCACCAGTACAGCGACTGCGAGGGCAGTGACGACGCCCAGATGACGGTGCGGTTCACCAGCCCCTACGGCGAGACCAAGGACTATGTGATCTGCGCCGAGTGCGGAGATGTGAACGGGGAGAGCGTCCTTACCGAGCTGGACGACACCTCCTCCAACTTCAGTGACACCTATGTCCACATGGGCACCCTGGATAACGGGGTGAAGGTGATGACCGTCTCCTGCATCAGCAGCGGCGTCTCTGCCATGAAGGGGGTCACGGCCAGCGTCATGCTCCCCCGGGAGGACATCGCCGGGTATGACCTGTACCTCATCAACAGCGACGGCACCGAGACCGAGATCGAGCCCTACGGCAGCGAGGACTGGGCCCGCATCGATGTGAACATGCAGGACGGCGCCGCCGTCATCCGGATGGTGCAGCAGTGACAGCCGCATCCGGCATAAAACGGAAATAAAGAAATAGAAAGACCGCCGCGTCAGAGCTTTCTGGCGCGGCGGTCTTTTGCTGCTGTACAGTCAGTCGTTGTCGTCGGCGATCTCGCCCTCATTGCCATAGCACTCACAGAAGCGGGCCATGAAGGAAGGCTGTTCGCCGTGGGCCAGGAGATGGGACACATCCCCGAATTGCAGCATCCGGAAACAGGCGATGCCGGGGCGGCGTTCCTCGGTCACCACGGTGGTCACCGAGGAGGGGGCGGCGCACAAACCGTGCCACAGCACCATGGGAGAGGCGTTGAGCAGGCGGCTGAGCAGCACGCATTCCAGGGCGAAGTGGCAGAAGAACACCAATGTGTCGTTGTTGGGGCGGACGGCATGGTAGAGGCGGCCCTGCCGGACATAGCCGTGCTGCGCCAGCAGGTCATCGAAGTGGGTGATGACGTTCTCGTAGGCCTGCCGGACGTTGCCGGCGGCCATCACCTCGTTGTCCAGCCAGGCGGTGTCCGAGAAAAAGCGCTCGTCCCGGGTCCAGTCCTGGGGCAGCCAGTCCCAGGCGATGGATTGCTGGCCGGGAAGGTTGGGCTTTTCCACCTTGCCGGTGAACTCCCGCAGCCAGTCGCAGGTGATGGCGGTGCGGCCCGCCAGCTCCAGGGTGGGGCGGGCGGTGTCCTGGGCGCGGCCCAACGGGGAAACGTAATACTGTTTGACGTCCATGGGGGCGATGCGCCGGGCCAGCAGACGGACTTCCCGCCAGCCTTTTTCGGTGAGGGTGTCGTGGACGTAATCGGGTTCGCCGTGGCGGATGATGAGCAGTTTCATAGCGGTATACCTCCAGGATGATCAGACGGCCTTTTCAAAGGCGACAAAGCCGCATTCGTAGGGATGGTCCAGGCAGAGGACGTCGGGGGAAGCGGGACGGTAGCGGAGCAGCTGGAGAAGGATGAGAAAATCGCCCCCGCCGCCCAGGATCATGATCTCGGCCAGCAGGAACAGCGAGTTCTGATGCAATGCGGCAGCCGCAAGGATGAGGCCGGGCCCCAGCACCAGGGTGGGCATGGCCGTGCCCAGAGCGTACTGCCAGCGCCGGAGCGGGGCGCTGCAGGTGCAGTAGGGGGTCAGGGCCTTCCAGATGACGCCGAAGGAGATGGAGGCAAAGTGCCGGGGAGCGAAAAGGGCCCAGGTCAGGCCGTGGAGGCATTCATGGATCACCAGCAGGACCAGTACGGCCAGAAACAGCAGGAAAAACTGCGCGTCCGGGAAAAAGCTGTTCCCCGCGGCAAGGAAAGGAGAATAGAGCCATGCGGCCAGGGCCAGAAAAGGGAGCATGATCAGGATCGAGAGGGTGTTGGCCTGGAGGATGCCGATCAAAAAATCTTTCTGCCGGTAGCCGGTGCGGGCCATTTGGGCGCAGAGGGCCTCGAAGGCGGATCTGCGCTTTTGTTCAGCAGGGGTGAGCCTGCGTTCGCGATGGGACATGGAAAGGAGCCTCCTTATCAAAAAAGGTGGGGGTGCTTTGAATCTATTGTAGCACAACAGAGCCAAAGAGGAAAGTGGGGGCGGGATCTGCGCTTTTGGAAAAGAAAAGAGTGGGTTTTGGCGCAGAGAAAATGTCCCGAAAGGACACACTGTGCCCGGCCGCCAAAAGATGGTATCCTGTGGCCAGGCAGCCGGGAAACGGCAGAAAGGAGGAAAGGGATGGCGAGGAAGAAAAGCGGCGGCCTGGCGGAATTGCAGCGGGCCACCGACCTTTTGAGCGGCCTTGTGGCCCAGGAGGCAAAAGACCTGGCCGGCCGGCGCAAGACGCAGGGCGGCGACATCAAGGCCCTGAAGGAGATCACCGCCGTGCTGAAAGATCTGGCAGCCGTGGCCAGGAGTCTGGGCGAACAGAGCCCGGAGGAGGGCCAGAAAGAATGCGGCGTCGTGCTTTTGCCCGAAGCCTGCGCAGGAAAGGAGGAATCGGATTGACAGACCGGCACGCGCCGGTGATCTGGAAGCCCCAGCCCCGGCAGAGGGCTTTCATGGCCCGCAGCGAACCCGAAGCCCTGTATGGAGGCGCGGCGGGAGGCGGCAAGAGCGACGCGCTGGTGGTGGAGGCGCTGCGGCAGGCCCACATCCCCCATTACCGGGGGCTGATCCTGCGCAAGACCTTCCCCCAGCTGACGGACCTGGTGGACAAGAGCATGAACTATTATCCGCGGGCCTTCCCGGGGGCGCAGTACAACGCCACCGCCCATGTGTGGGTGTTCCCCAGCGGGGCCAAGATCTACTTTGGCGCCATGCAGTACACCAAGGACCGCACCAACTACCAGGGCAAAGCCTTCGACTTCATCGGCTTTGACGAGCTGACCCACTTTGCGTGGGAGGAGTACAGCTACATGATGAGCCGCAACCGTCCCACAGGGCCCGGCACGCGGGTCTACCTGCGCGCCACCACCAACCCCGGCGGGGTGGGGCACGGCTGGGTGAAGGAGCGGTTCATCACACCGGCCCCGCCGGGCACTCCCATCCTGGAGGAGTATAAGGTGAGGATGCCGGACGGCACCCAGCGCACCTACACCCGGGCCAGGGTGTTCATCCAGTCCACCGTGTTCGATAACCCGGCCCTGCTGGCCAACGACCCGGACTATCTGGCCAACCTGGCGGCCCTGCCCGAAGCGGAAAAGCAGGCGCTTCTGTATGGCAGCTGGGACAGCTTTTCGGGGCAGGTGTTCACCGAGTGGCGCAACGACCCCGAACACTACCGGGACCAGCGCTGGACCCATGTGATCGAACCCTTTGCCATCCCGGCCCACTGGCGGATCTGGCGCGGCTACGACTTCGGATTTTCCAGGCCCTTCTCGGTGGGGTGGTACGCGGTGGACGAGGAAGGGCGGATCTACCGGATCAAGGAGCTGTACGGCAGCACCGGCAGGCCCAACGAAGGGCTGCGTCTGGACCCGGTGGAGCAGGCCCGGCGGATCCGGGAGGCGGAGCAGAACGACCCCCAGCTGCGGGGACGGGTGATCCGCGGGGTGGCGGACCCGGCCATCTTTGACGAGAGCCGGGGGGAAAGCATCGCGGACATGATGGCCCGCAGCCCCGGCCGCCTGCACTGGACGGCGGCGGACAACACCCGCCTGGCCGGCAAGATGCAGCTGCATTACCGCCTGGCCTTTGACGGGGAGGGCCGGCCCATGTTCCAGGTGTTCCGCACCTGCAAGCACTTTGTGCGGACCATCCCGGCGCTGGTGTACGACGAAAGCAATGTGGAGGACGTGGATACCCGGCAGGAGGATCACATCTACGACGAGTGCCGGTATGTCCTGATGGAAAACCCCATCACGCCGCCGGCGCGGCCCTGCCCGGCGGCGGCGCCCGACGACCCGCTGGACCTGCGGCCCGGCAGGAAAGCGGTATTTTACAGGATCTGAGGTGAAAGAAAATGCGCGAACAGGAAGATATTTTGCAGCCGGCGCCGGCCATCGGGACGGAACAGGTGGCCCAGGCCGAGCGCACGCTGCACCGCTACAAGGCGGGCAAGGCTGCTTTGGACCGGCGGCTGATCGACAATGAGCTGTGGTTCAGGATGGCGCACTGGAAGCAGTACAAAAACCGGATGATGGAAGCAAAGCCCCAGCCCTCCAGCGGGTGGCTGTTCAACTCCATCGCCAGCAAGCATGCCGACGCCATGGACAACTACCCCGAACCCAATGTGATGCCCCGGGCCGCCGACGACGAGACCGCCGCGCGCACCCTGTCCAGCGTGCTGCCGGTGGTGCTGGAGCAGGCGGGCTACGAGCAGGTCTATTCGGACAGCTGGTGGCGCAAGCTCAAGCAGGGCACGGGGGTCAAGGGGATCTTCTGGGACCCCTCGGCCCAGGGGGGCCTGGGAGAGATCGCCATCCGCTCGATGAACATCCTGATGCTGTACTGGGAGCCGGGCGTCATGGACATCCAGGACAGCCCCCACTTTTTCAGCCTGAGTCTGGAGGACTCGGACCAGCTGGCCCAGCGCTGGCCCCAGCTGAAAGGACGCACCGGCGGCACCATCGACGCGGCGCGGTACATCCACGACGACAGCATCGACACCACCCACAAGAGCGTGGTGGTGGACTGGTATTACAAAAAGCCGGGTCCGGGCGGCCGGATGCTGGTGCACTACTGCAAGTTCTGCAACGGGGTGCCCCTGTACGCCAGCGAGAACGATCCCCGGCTGGCTCGGCGCGGCTTTTATGACCACGGCAAGTATCCCTTTGTGTTCGACGTGCTGTTCCAGGAGGAGGACAGCCCGGCGGGGTTCGGGTACATCGACGTGATGAAGGACTGCCAGAACTCCATCGACCGGATCAACCAGGCCATGGACGAGAACGTGCTGCTGGCTTCCAAGCAGCGGTATGTCCTCAGCGACGGGGCGGGGGTGAACGAGGATGAGCTGGCCGACCTGAGCAGGGACATCATCCATGTGTCGGGGCGGCTGAGCGACGACAGTTTCCACCAGCTGCAGACCGCCGGGCTGCAGCCCAGCTCCATCACCTACCGCAACAGCCGTGTGGACGAGCTGAAGGAGATCAGCGGCAACCGGGACATCAGCCAGGGCGGCACTTCGGGGGGCGTGACGGCGGCTTCGGCCATCGCGGCCCTGCAGGAGGCGGGCAGCAAGCTGAGCCGGGATATGATCAAGAGCGCCTACCGGGCCTTTGCCCAGGAGTGTTACCTGGTCATCGACCTGATGCGGCAGTTCTACGATGAGGAGCGGGTCTTCCGGATCACAGGGGAGAGAGGGCAGAATGTCTACCTGCCCTTCAGCGCCGCCATGCTGCGGCCTGTGCCGGTGAAAGACCTGGCCGGGGTGGAACTGGGCAGCCGGGAGCCGGTGTTCGACATCACCATCTCGGCGGCCAAAAAATCCACCTTCAGCCGCTTGACCCAGAACGAGACGGCCAAGGAGTGCTATCAGCTGGGTTTCTTCAACCCCGCCAACGCGGACGCCGCCCTGGCGGCTCTGGAGATGATGGACTTTGAAGGGATCGAGAAGGTGCGCCAGCGGGTGCGGCAGAACGGCACCCTCGCCAGGCAGCTGCAGGCGGCCCAGCAGCAGCTGGCCCGTTTGGCGCAGCTGGCGAGGGCCCGGAAGGGCCTGCCGGAGCCGGTGCGGGCTGCAAGGCCCGCCGCTCCCGACGCCGCGGCACGCCGGGCCATGAACACCAACACAAGGAGGCAGCAAGTATGATCAAAGCAGTTTACAGTGAGCTGGAAAGCCCGGACGGCGTGACCCGCCGGCTGAGCGTGAAGGGCCACGCCAACTACGCCCCCGCAGGGCAGGACATCGTCTGCGCCGGCGCCAGCATCCTGATGCAGGCCCTGGTGTGGATGACGGCGGACCGGGCCGGTGTGGAGAGCGCCGCGTCCGACGGGCCGGACGGGCCGCGGGTGTCGGTGACAGCCGGCCCCGGGGCCGAAGGACCGGAAGTGGCAGGGGGCTTTGCCCTGGTCAAGGCGGGCCTGGCCCTGCTGGCCGAGCGCTACCCCGACAACCTGCGCTATGCGGACACCAGCCGGGAGGGCGAAGCCTGCATGGTGGATCTGCAGATGTTCGGGCAGGGCCCCGCCCTGAGCCGGGAGCAGAAGCGCCAGGCGATGGCGGAAGGGACCATGGGACGCCGCGGGCGGCGCAGCCCGGAACCTGCGGCTCCGGAGCCGGCCGGAGCAAAAGAAAAACAGGAGGCCCCGGAGCCGCGGCCCGCTCCCATGCTGGGCATCGGGGAGGCAGGCGCCTTTTTGCGGATGATCCACGAGCTGCACCGCAGATGGGCCCGGGAGGAGGCGGAGATGCGCCGGTATGACCCGGGGTATTCCTTCCGGGAGGCGCTGAAAAGCCCCGATATGCGCCGGATGATGCGGATGCCGGGGATGCGGATGCGGGACGCCTACCGGGCGGCCAACTACGACCGGCTGATGGAGAGCACCGCCCGGGCCGTGGAACGGGGCGTCGTGAACCGGGTCCGGGAGCGGGGCGTCCGTCCGGCCGAAAACGGCCTGCGCCCCACCGGCGCGGCCACCACCAGTCCCGATGTCAGCCGGATGAGCCGGGCCCAGAGGGAAGCCATCGAGCGGGAAGTGATGCGGGGCGCCAAGATCCGGCTGTGAACAAGGTACGGCCGGCCTGCGGGCCGGAACCACATACACAAGAGAAAGGAACAGGACAGATGAAAGATTACAAGGCCATCTTTGACTTGCAGCTGTTTGCGGAGGACGGCGCTTCGGGCACGGACAGCAAACTGCTGAACACCACCGGCACCATGACCAACGAGATGAAGGTCTTTTATGAGAAGCGCCTCATCGACCAGGCCGAGCCCCGGCTGGTGCACGACCAGTTTGCGGACTACTACCCCATGCCGGTGGGCGGCGGCAAGACCATCGAGTTCCGCAAGTACGACAGCCTGCCCAAGGCCACCGTCCCCCTGCAGGAGGGCGTGACCCCCGACGGCCAGGCCCTGACCGTCTCCACCATCACGGCGGATCTGCACCAGTACGGCGGCTGGACCCCCCTGACCGACGTGCTGCAGATGACCGCCATCGACAACAACGTGGTGCAGGCCACCCGCATCCTGGCCAGCCAGGCGGGCCGCACCCTGGACTCCCTGACCCGGGACGTGCTGGCGGGCGGCACCAACGTGATCTATGCGCCCAAGGTGGGGGCGGACGGCGCCGAGACGGCGGTGACCAGCCGCACCGCCCTGACCCTTGACTGCAAGCTGACCCCCAAACTGTTTTTCCAGGCGGCAGCTCAGCTGGGCGCCATGAACGCCGACACCCTGGGGGACAGCTATGTGGCCATCATCCACCCCTACGCCGCCTATGACCTCAAGACCTGCAAGGAGTGGATCGAGGTGCACAAGTACGCCGACCCCGAGGCCATGTACCGGGGCGAGATCGGCAAACTGGGCAACATCCGCTTCATCGAGACCAGCGAGGCCAAGATCTGGAAGGACGAGACCTGCCCGGCCAACGGCGACGGCTACTATGCGGTGTTTGGCACCCTGGTGCTGGGCGCCCATGCCTACGGCGTCACCGAGCTGGAGGGCGGGGGCCTGGAGCACATCGTCAAGCAGCTGGGCTATGGCGACGACCCCCTGAACCAGCGCGCCAGCGTGGGCTGGAAGGGAATGCGCGCCGCCGAGCGGCTGGTGGAGCAGTACATGGTGCGGATCGAGAGCCTGTCGAGCTACTCGGCCTCGGCCGCAGCCAACTGAGAAAGGAGCAGGAAGATGGAAGAAGAAAAGGTCCGTATCCGGCTGTTCAAGGACAACGGGCGCTACAAAAGCGACCTGTTCGTCAGCGTGAACGGCGTCAATTACAAGATCCGCAGGGGCGTGGAGGTGGAAGTGCCCCGCTCGGTGGCCGAGGTGCTGGAGCACAGCCAGCAGCAGGACGACCTGACTGCGGCCCGCATCGCGGCGGCTGAGGGCGCAGCGGGCAAGTGACCGGCGGCCCGGCGTTCAGCGGCCTGAGCGCCGGGCCTTTTATGACAGAGAAAGGAGGCTTGCAGATGACGGCAGGCGAAGCGGTGGCCCGGGCCAGGGCCCTGCGCCCCGGCTGCAGCGTGGGCGAAAACGAGATGAAGGAATGGCTGCGCCGGCAGGACGGAGAGATCCGGGCGCGGGTGGTGGAGCCCGGCGGCGCGGCGGACTACGGGGAAGTGGGCGCAGACAGGCTGTGGGCAGAAGGGCTTGAGGACAGCGCCGTACTGCTGGTGCCCTTCCCCTTTGACGGGATGTATCCCCACTACCTGTGCGCCATGATCGACGCGGCTTTGGGGGAAAACGACCGCTATGCGGGTGCGATGACCCGGTGCAACGCGATCCTGGGGGAGTTTGCGGCGTGGCTGCGGCGCAGCTGTCCGCCCCCGGTGCGGCGGATGCGCTGGTGAGGAGGTGAGAGGATGTATCTGCCCGAATTGCCCGACCTCAAAAACAGCCGCCGGCAGCTGCGGGTGTTCGGAGGGCTGAACGAGACTTTCGGGTGCAGCGAGGCGGAATACGCGGCGGGGGAGAACTTCTCCAGCCGGGACTTTCCGGCTCTGTCCACCCGGACGCCCCGGCGGAAGCTGCGGACCCTGGCCAACGTGGACGGGATGTACCATCTGAACGGCTTTGTGCTGGTGAGCGGCGGTGGCCTGACCTACATCCCCGACAGCGGGGAGGAACCCACCGTCTTGACCGGGGTGCTGTCGGAGGGGAAAAAGACCCTGGTGGGCCTTGGCACCCGGGTGCTGATCTTCCCGGACAAGGCGGCCTTTGACACAGCCGGCGGCACCCTGAAGCCCCTGGGCGCGGCCTGGAGCGGCGGCGGGGCGTCGGTGGAGATGGTGCCCTGCGACGGAGAGGGCAACACCTACACGGTGGGCAGCTGGGGCACCCAGGAACCCGAAGACCCCCAGGACGGGGAAGTGTTCCTGAAGGTGGTGAGCCAGTCCAGCCCGTGGAACGCCGACGGCACCCTGGAAGTATACAGCGGTTCGCTGGAGCGGTGGACGGCGGTGACCCTGGATCACTGCAAGATCCGCTCCGACGGCATCGGTGAAGCGTTTGCCGTGTGGGACACCGTGACGATACAGGGGACGGCGGCCGCTGCGGCGGGCCTGTGCGATGACCTGGACGGGGAAAAGGTGCTCTACGATGCGGGAGAGGACTGGCTGATGGTGCGGATCACCCCGGGCGGGGAGCACTTCTATGGCCGCATCGTCCAGACCGGGCAGTCGGCCTCCTGGAGCAGTCTGGACGGCAAAAGCACCCTGACCTATACGGCGGAGCAGGCGGTGAGCTGCACCCGGCGGGTGCCCGACCTGGACTATCTGACCGAGTGCGACAACCGGGTGTGGGGCTGCAGCAGCGGCGAAAATGTGATCTACGCCTGCAAGCTGGGGGACCCCACCAACTGGTTTTCCTACCGGAACACCGCCGCCGACAGCTATGCGGTGACGGTGGGCAGCGACGGCAGCTTTACCGGCGCGGCCACCTGTATGGGCTCGGTGCTGTTCTTCAAGGAGAACACCCTGCACAAGCTGTGCGGCTCCAAGCCCTCCGATTTCCAGCTCAGCTCCCTGCGGTGCCGGGGCGTGGCCAAATACGCGGCCGAGAGCCTGTGCGTCATCAACGAGACGCTGTACTATCTCTCCCCGGAAGGGGTGATGGCCTGGGACGGCAGCCTGCCGGTGAAGGTGTCGGGGATGCTGGACCCCAGCGGTCTGGCGGGCGCCCAGCGGGCCGCCGGCGGCTGGCTGGACGGGCGGTATTATCTCTACCTGGCCCGGGACAGCGGCGCCCGGCTGCTGGTGTACGACACCGAAAAGGGGCTGTGGCACCAGGAGGACCCCGGACCCAGCGGCCAGCTGGAGCTGCTGTCCAGCGGGCGGCAGCTGTATCTCTGGGATGGGCAGTCCCTGTGGGCGGCCGGTCCGGCCCGGGAGGAGGACGCCGTCCTGGCGGGCGGGGCGGGAGAGGCCGAGGAGAGCATCCCCTTTGCCCTGGAGACAGGGGACATCGGCCTGGAGGAAAACGAGGACCAGTACCTGTGCAGGCTGACCCTGCGGCTGGACGCGCAGCCCGGTTCCACGCTGACGGTGTGGGCCAGCTGCGACGGCGGCCCCTGGGAAAAGCTGGCCAGCGCGGCTGCCCGCACCGCCAAGGAAAAGCTGTACATCCCCCTGACGCCCCGGCGGCATGACACGATGCGCCTGCGGCTGACCGGCGCCGGCCAGCTGACCCTGCGCAGCGCCAGCCGCACCTTTGCCGTGGCCAGGGGCGGCCTGTGAGAGAAAGGAGGAAAGCTATGGCAAGCATTGCAGGGCTGAGCAAACTGGGCCTGCCCCGGCTGAGCAGCCGGATGGACCCGGAGGACGCCCGGGTGATACGAAACTATCTGTATCAGATGCAGGAACAGCTGCAGTACGTATTGAGCAACATCGACACCGAGAACCTTTCGGAGGGGCTGCGCAGCCGCCTGGAGGGGACGGACGCCGGCGCCGAATGAGAAAGGAGGAGCCCGATGGCGACCAAAAAGAAAACCACCATCCAATACAGCACCAGCGGCCTGAACAGCAAGGACGCGGTGCAGAATGCCCTGGCCGCGGCCCAGTACCGTCCCAGCGAGACGGTGACCCAGGCTGCCGACGCCCTGGAGCAGTGGCAGTCCAGCCGGCCCGGGGCCTACCAGAGCCAGTACCAGGGGCAGATCGACGGGCTGCTGGACAAGGCGCTGAGCCAGAAAACCTTCAGCTACGACCACGCGGCCGACCCCATTTACCGTCAGTACGCCCAGAGCTACCGCCAGAACGCCCACGACGCCAGCACGGACGCCGCGGCCCAGGCGGCCGCCCTGACCGGGGGCTATGGTTCCAGCTACGCCACCAGCGCCGCCCAGCAGGCCTACCAGCAGCAGATGAACGGGCTGAACAGCATCATCCCCACCCTGTACAACCTGGCGCTGGACAGTTATACCAGCGAAGGGGATCTGCTGATGGATCAGCTGGACGCCCTGAACCAGCAGGAACAGAACGCGCAGGATCTGTACCAGCGGCAGCTGGACGACTACTACACCCAGCTGGAGCAAAAGCAGGACGCCTACGAATCCGCCCAGGCCCAGGACTACGCCCGCTACAACGATTACCTGTCCAGTCTGGACACCCTGTACGGCTATTACAGCCAGGAGGAGCAGGAGCAGGCAGCGCGCAAGCAGCAGGGATTCAACAATGTGATGAGCGTGCTGGGGCTGATCGGCAACATCGCGCAGCTGGCCATCAGCGGCACCACGGGTCTGGGTTCGCTGCTGAGCGGACTGGCACAGACCGGATACAGCATGTATGCCGACAACCGGGATTACGAGGCGGCCCAGGCCGACGCCGCGTGGGAGCGGCAGATGCAGGAGCAGCTGCGCCAGGACGGTCTGGCCCAGCAGGCCTACGAATCCCAGAGCGCCGAGCGGCAGTATCAGGACGCTTTGGCCCAGCAGCGGTTCGACAACGACATCACGAGCCAGAAGCTGGCCCTGGCCCAGGAGGAATGGGCGTTCAAGCGGTCCCAGGCGCAGCAGGAGGCGGCCGCGGCCAGTATGCGGGCGGCCAGCCGCAGCAGCGGCACAAAGGGCACGGGCAGCCGCAGCCAGAGCGCCGGCAAGAGCAGCGGCTCCCAGAGCACCGTCCTGCCCACCGCAGGCAGCGACATGGATTACACCGACTTTGCACGGACCATGCGGGAGCGCGGGTATACCATCAGCGAGATCAAGGAGATGTTCGACGTGATGCGGCAGAACCGGTGAGAGGCAGCGCAGCCGGGGGAAGGGATTTCCGACCGCGTGTGCGGGAACGCGGCCGTTTTGCGGCATACTGAAAAGGGACGCACCTTTGCGGGTGCGCCCCTTTTCGCGAGGGTTGGAAAAGAAAGGAATGTGAAAATGGAGAGGAAATCAGAAGGGAAGGGAAAGGTCAGCCTTTCCGGATCTTGGTGAGGGCGTCGTTGATCTGGCGCTTGATGTCGGCGGAGAAGGACTTGCCCGCCATCTTCATCATATCGGTCAGGCGCATGGTGCCCATGATGCCGCCGGCGCCGTCCTCCTTGCTGCTGCCCATCATGCTCATCATGCTGCTCTTGGAAAAGACCTCCATGGCGTCGTGAATGATGGCGGCCGTTTCGCTGTTGGCCAGCAGGTCGGTGACCTTATCCTTGATGGAGTAGAAGCCCTCGGGATAGTTGAGGGGCTTGCGGGCCTCGCGGGCCTTGGGGTCATCGAACCAGTTGGCGGCGTCGTTGCCCTCGGGCAGGTCGTAGGCGTAGTTGTGCTCGGCCACGCCGTTGAGGATGATGGTATTGGAAGCGACGTCGCCGCACCGGGCGCTGACGGTATTGGGACCGTCCTTCAGGGGCACGTCCTTAAAGACGGCGGCGTGGTCCACGGCCTCCAGGGTGGCCACCTCGGCGCCGTTGAGGATCAGGGTGACCGAGGGGCAGTTGGTGTAGACGGTGACGTCACGCTCGCCGGGGGCGCGGTCCACAAAGCGGGCGCCGCGGACATGGAGCATGGGCTCGGTGGTCCAATAGGCTTTGTAGAGGTAGAAGGCGTCCTTTTTGGTCTTGCGGTCGTAGGTGACAAGGCCCTTGTTGTTGCGGCCCTGGACGCCGCCCTCATCGCGGCCGTCGGCGGCAAAGTCGAACATATTCCACAGATGGGTGGCCCACAGATAGGGACGTGCGGCGAAGGTCTTGAGCATATCGTGGTGATACTCGCAGGCGTATTCCTCGGTATAGTCGTGGTTTTCGGGGTAGGCGGAGTGCCACTTGAGGATGGCCTCAGCGCCGTACTCGGAGACGCCCAGGCAGCGGTCGGGATACATGGCGTGGAACTGATCCAGCCAGGGGCCGTTGTCGGCGGCCTCACCGAAGTACCAGCCGAAATAGTGGTTGTAGCTTTCGACGTCGGTGATGATGTTGTGCTCGCTCTCCATGGGGGTCATGGTGACCTGAGCCATGGTGGTCATGCGGCTGGGGTCCAGGCGCTTGGCCAGGGCGTTGACCTCGCGGAGGTTCTGGCGCAGGTCCTCGCGGTCTTTGCCGATGAGGATCTCATTGGAGATGCCCCAGAAGAAGATGGAGGGGTGGTTGTAGTTCTGGGCCACCAGCTCGGTCATCTGGCTGAGGGTGTTGTCGTGGGCCTCCTGGCCGGGGATAAAGCGGCTGATGAAGGGGATCTCGGCCCAGACCACAAAGCCGGTATGGTCGCACAGGTCGTAGAAATATTGGTCGTGCTGGTAGTGGGCCAGACGGACGGTGTTGGCGCCCACCTCCTTGATGAGGGCGATATCCTCCTCGTGGTCGGCGCGGCTGATGGCCCAGCCCTTGTCCAGGCGGTCCTGATGGCGGGCCACGCCGTGCAGCGGGGTGTTTTTGCCGTTGAGCCAGAAGCCGGTGTTGGGGTCCACATGGAAGGAGCGGTAACCGTAATCCACCGCCACGGTGTCCAGCACTTCATCCCCCCGCAGAAGGGAAGCCTCGGCGGTATAGCAGTAAGGGTCGGCCATGCCGTTCCACAGATGGGGCGCCTTGACCGAAAGGGTCAGGACGGTATGGGCCTCGGCGGGGGCGGAGGCGGAGGCCACCACGGCGCCGGAGGCGTCTTTCAGGTCCACCGAGACGGTGCAGCCGCCGGCGTCCACCGGGAACAGGTCCAGGCGGGTGGTGCCCGATACCATGGGGGTGACAAAAACGGCGCTGGTGCCGGTCTTGAGCAGGTCGAAGTGGGCGGGGGCGGTCTCGATGAAGCTGACCTCGCGGTACAGGCCGCCAAAGAAGGTGAAGTCGGCGGTCTGGGGGTAGATGTCGGAGGGCGCGTTGGACACGTCCACCCGCAGCACGTTGCCGGTGGGCCGCATGGCGGCGGTCAGGTCAAAGCGGAAGGTGGAAAAGCCGCCCTTGTGCTGGCCCAGCAGACGGCCGTTGCAGTAGACAGTGGCCACATGATTGGCGCCCTTGAACTCAATGAACTGGCGCTTGCCGTCGGTGGGGTCGGGCAGATCGATCTGGTAGGTGCCTACGCCCCGCCAGTAGTCGTTGCCGCCGTCCTGGCCGTCTTTGGCGTTCCAGGTATGGGGGAGGGAGACGGGGGCGAAGGCTTCGCCCTCCTTGGCAAAGCGTGCACAGGTGAGCAGAGTGGTAGTGCGCATGAGGGATGCTCCTTTCAGCTTTGAGCGGTGTCAGGCGGTGAAACAGAAGGGAGCGGGAAGGCCCCGCCCCCAGACAGCGTGTGTACTTTTGCTGCAACAAGTATATCACTTTGGGCGGCGGGAAGGTAGGAAAATTTTAGGAAAATTCTGTATAATCTTTGCTTACAAGGTGTGAAATTCTAGATGATGTTCATAAAAAATTCAAAAAACAAAAACCCCCGGCTTTCAGGCGAGAGCCGGGGGTATGCGTCACAACAGGCTTGGCAGGGCGGGGAGGTTCAGGAGAGAGGGGTTCCACTGCTCGTAGGGGTGGAATTGAACTTTGTCTGGGTTGTCAAAGTAGAATTTAAAAGTTTCTTGATCAGCATTGGTCAGGTTGCTGTAAATGTTGATCGTTTTACTATTGGAGCCGGCACCATTAAATGCATTAGGGTCTATGTTTGAAAAATTATAC
>NZ_NFHX01000049.1:0-6333 GCF_002161515.1 Faecalibacterium sp. An58 | reverse complement strand
GCTGCGTCTGGGTGTTTTTTGTTTTCCACCAGACCCAGAAGATAATCTGTTGTCACGCCATAGAAGTCGGCCAGCTTGGTGATGGCAAACAGGCTGATGTCTCCTGATTCATTGGTTTCATACTTGCCCAGGGCCGCTTTTGACAAGCCCGTTTGAGCCGCCAGTTCTTCCAGGGTGCAGCCTCGCTCAATCCGCAGGTCCTTGAGTCGTTCGCCTAACGTCAGTTTCGTGTGCATCTGTTACCTCCATCCAGTGGGCGGGTTGGCGATTTACCACTTTAGTATACCATATCGCAGTTGCTTTGTCCAAGAGCGTGGAAATCAGAGCCTTTTGAGGCAAATTTCCAACCTCTTGGACATACGGGAGAGCTCTGGATTTTCTGTTATACTATCTCCAATGTAAAACTGAATGACCGTCCTCACCGCCCAAACCGCCACGACCTCCACCCGGAGCGAGCGCCCAAAAGGGATGGCACAGCGCCCTCAGAGATGAGTGGTTGCCTGCCAGAAGCGATGCGGGAGAACGGCAAAGATTGCCCCGAAAAGGCGGTCTGTAACAAAACGTTACCCACCAGATGGGCCTCATCAGAAACTCAAATCCCGACACAAGAAGAAGGTGTACCCCGAAGTAGGGTACATCCTTTTCCCTCAGGATACGATGATTTGGCGTATCTTTGACTCACGGTACCAGGCGAAGTACCGCATATCAGCCCATCCACCAGATATGAGAAAACGAGGTGCAAGTGAATCTTTTTCAAACCATAAAGGCTGCCGTCACCGTGAAGCAGGCTGCTGCGCTGTATGGCCTGCCCATCACAACCACCGGGATGACCCGCTGCCTCTTCCATGAGGACCACACGCCCAGCATGAAGTTGAACGACGCCTGTTATTACTGCTTCGGCTGCGGAGCCACCGGCGATGTCATCGACCTCACCGCCCGCCTGTTCGATCTCAGTAGCCTGCAGGCCGCCCGAAAGCTGGCCCAGGACTTTGGCCTTGGCCCGGATAAACCTCCATCCGGCGCGGTCGCACTGCCCAAGCCACTCGCCACCCTTTCAGATGCCCAGCAAGAGGATATTGCCTACTGTCTACGGGTCCTCCATGACTACCGCGACCTGCTGACCCAGTGGCAGACAGAGTTTGCTCCCCTCTCCCCGGAGGAACCGCTGAACGAGCGCTTTGTGGAAGCCCTGCACATGTTAGCTACCGTTGACGATCTCATTAACTGTCTGGCTTTTGGGCCAGCCTCCAGAAAGGCCATCGTTGCCAGGCAGTTACTGGCTGGGCAGTTGCTTCCCATGGTGGAATCCCGTTTGGACTCCATAGAGAGAAAGGAAACTGCATGAAAAGCAAAACCTATCGGCCCAGCTCCAATGCCCCGGTTTGGCTGGAAGAAGGGCATCGGATCAACGAAGCGGTTCTCTGCGAGACCTTTATGTCCACCCACAAAATCGTTTTCTGCAATGGCTTCTTTTTTACCGAGGATGGACGTGTCACCGACGAGATGCCCCTGCGCAGCATGATTTATGAAGAGCTTCGGGACTATGCCAGCAACAATGTAGCCCGCAAGGTGGGCAACATCCTAGACCTGCTGAAACTCTCAGCCCAGGTGGACAACTTCCGGCCCGTCACTAGCTGCATCCACCTGGCCAATGGGACCCTGAGCTTGAACGGCAGCTTTCAGGAAAGTAAGCTGGAAGTCGTCCGCAACCGGCTGCCGGTCAGATATAACTCCAAAGCGGCCCAGCCTGCCCACTGGCTGCGGTTCCTGTCCGACCTGCTCTACCCGGAGGATATTCCCACGGTTCAGGAGTTTATCGGTTATTGCCTCATCCCCAGCAACAAGGGCCAGCGGATGATGGTCCTCAAGGGCCGCGGCGGTGAGGGCAAAAGCCAGATCGGCGTGGTGTTGTCCAGGCTGTTCGGTGCCAATATGAAGGACGGCAGCATCGGCAAAATTTCCGAAAACCGCTTTGCCCGGGCTGACCTGGAACACATCCTGCTCTGCGTGGATGACGATATGCGCATCGAAGCCCTGCGGCAGACCAATTACGTCAAGTCCATTGTCACGGCCCAGGGCCAGATGGACCTGGAACGCAAGGGCAAACAGAGCTACCAGGGCTGGATCTATGCCCGACTGCTGGCGTTCAGCAATGGAGACCTACAGGCTCTCTATGACCGCAGCGATGGTTTCTACCGGCGGCAGCTGGTCCTGACCACCAGGGACAAGCCCACCGACCGGGTGGACGACCCGGACATTGCCGAGAAGATGGCTGCCGAAGCTGAAGGAGTTTTTCTGTGGGCCTTTGAGGGCCTGCAGCGTCTCGTTCAGAACGGCTTCAAGTTCACCGAGAGCGACCGTGCCCGGCGCAACCGGGAGCTTGTCAAGCGGGACAACAACAATTTCTTCGACTTCATGGAAGCTGAGGACTACATCCGTCTCAAAGCGGATGCCTGTATCAGCTCCAAGGACCTCTATACCATTTATAAGATGTGGTGTGAGGAGAACAACCTGGTGCCCCTGAAAGCCAGGAGCTTCAGCGATAACCTGATTGCCAACCTGAAAAAATACAACCTGGAGCACACCAACAACATCGTCAACGCAGCGGGCCGCCGCGTATGGGGCTATCTGGGAATCGAAGCCCTTGTCCAACCCGAGCCTGCTCCCTCATCCTGGGGACGGTAATTCTGTATATGAGAGAATTTGGCCTTTTCGCTATGTACGTATGTACAAAGTCTGTACAGCGGCATAGTGCAAGGCCTCAAGGGGCGTAACCGTTTGTTACTCCCTTGAAGTGGCTGTGACCGAATTGGTCACAACCAAGTTAAAACGCCCCTAACCTGCCAGCAAGGGATCGGCGACTCACCGACCTCTCTTTTACAGTTGAAGTGGCTGTTCCCATTTTGGGAACAGCCAAAATTCTGTATAAGAGGAAACTTGGCCTTTTTGCTATGTACATATGTACAAGTTCTGTACGCACGTACATAGCGAAAATCCTAAAACACGCCATATACGCAAATCCTTTATAAGGCTAAAGTGGTAGTGGACATTTTGTCCAGCACCACTTTTGTAATCGAAGCTCATCCACCCATCCAAAAGAAAGGAGTTTGTACTATGCCCGTCACCAATATGATTGAATTGCCAAAAAGGAGGGCCGTCCTTGAGCCAATCACAATACGCCATCATGCGCTTCGCCAAGTACAAGGGGCCGGAGATATCGAGCATTGAGGCCCACAATGAGCGCACCAAAGAAAAGTATGCCAGCAACCCTGATATTGACTGCTCCCGCAGCAAGTACAACTTCCACCTGATCGAGCCGCCCCAGCGTTACCGGGCTGAGGCCGAGCGGCAGATCAGCGTTGCCGGCTGCCGCACCCGGACGGACAGCGTCCGGGTGGTGGAGGTTCTGTTCACCGCCACACCGGAAGTCTTCAAAGGCAAGAAGCTGCCCGAAGTCCGGCGCTACTTTGAAGAAGTGCTCTGCTTCTTCGAGCAATACCAATCCAGAGAAACGATCATCTCCGCCGTGGTGCATATGGACGAGAAAACGCCCCATATGCACCTTTCTTTTGTTCCGCTGACCGCAGACGGCCGCCTGAGTGCCAAGGAGATCGTGGGCAACAAAAAGAAGCTGACCTGGTGGCAGGACAAGTTCTGGGAACACATGGTCCAAAAGTACCCCGACCTGGAGCGCGGCGAGAGCGCAAGCCAGACGGGACGCGACCACATCCCACCCCGCATTTTCAAGGAGATGACCCGCCTCAACAAGCAGCGCCAGAAGTTGGAGGAACTGCTTACCGGCATCGGGCCTCTTAATAGCAAAAAGCGGGCCGCCGAAATCTCCAAACTGCTGGACGGTTATATCCCGGCTGTGGAGAAGATGCACACTCAGCTCAAGAAGTACAACGTAGCCTTCACCGAGACGGCCACAGAGAACAAGCAACTGAAAAAGAAGGCCGCCGAGTTGGAGCAATCTCTGGAAGCCGCCACCAAAACCAGCGTCCTCAAGGAGCTGCGGGACGCACAGCTCCGGCACGATTATGAGGATGCTCTGGCATTGCTGGAACGGATACCGAAAGAGGTTTTGGACGAATTCAGGAGGCCCAAAGCCGCCCAGCGTACTGCCGAACTTTGAACCATGAAAAGGAGAATGCCAATGAAGAAAAATAACAACACACCCACAAATTTCACCTCAGAAACCTTGCAAAACACCCCCGAAACCGGTACAATGGAATCAGTCACCCAAAACAATGCCGTCAAGTCTCCGAACTCTAACCTGAAACAGCCCGAACGGAAAGCCTGTGTCTACACGGTGGAGGATGTGGCGCAGATGCTGGCCATCAGCCTGCGCTCTGCCTATAACCTGTGCAACAGCACCACCGAGTTCCGCGTCCTGCGGGTGGGCGGAAGCATCCGCGTCCCCAAGGACAGCTTTCATGCCTGGCTGTTCCGGGCAGCCTGACAAGGAGGCAGTTATGGCATATATCACAAAACGAGGCGGCTCTTATGGCGTCCGCTACACCTACCAGGACGAGCACGGCAAAAGCTGCGACAAATGGGAGAGTTTTTCCACCAAAGAGGAGGCGATGAAGCGTAAAAAGCAGATAGAGCATGAGCTGGCCAGCGGCACCTTCCTGATCCCTTCAACGGTAACGGTCGGTGAGTTCCTGATGGACTGGCTGCCCAAACAGTGCAGCAAGCATAAGTGGGCACCCAAGACTTATCAGTCCAATCTGTCCACCATCCAAAACCTTATTGTTCCGTATATTGGAAACATGGAGATGCAGAAACTCAAGCCCTATCACCTGGAAAACCTGTACAGCACTCTGAGCAAGACGCCTTGCGGCCAGTATATCGAGGGCAAGAAGCAGAAGCTGACCTCCAAACAAAAGCAGCGGCTGCTGTCCGGTACCACCATTCGTGAAGTCCACCGGCTGCTGCATACCGCATTCCTCTATGCGGTGGAATGGGGCATTCTACTGAAAAGCCCCGTCCCTCTGGAAGGGCCCAAAAAGACCACCCAGGAGCGGAGCATTTGGAGCGTCGAGGAAATGCGGGCGGCCCTCGCCAGCATGGAGGACCCTATCCTTCATCTGGCGGTCCACCTGACTCTGGTTGGCACACTGCGGGAAGGCGAAGTGGCAGGGCTTACCCCGGAGGACATCGACTTTGACGCCGCCGGCGGGGTCGGCACCTTTTCAGTCAACAAGTCGATGCAGCGGGTACAGAAAGAATCTCTAAGCCAAGTAGGCGACAGTTGTGTGTTAAAAGCATTTGAGGACAAGCGAGAGGGCAGCAAGACCCTTCTGATTCTAAAAAGCACCAAAACAGATGCTTCTCGCCGAATCATCTCCACCGCCCTTCGGGAGGAACTAAAATGCTGGCTGGAACAGTTAAAGGCCGACAAGGCTCGTGCCCCAGAGCGCTACCACGACAGTGGAACGCTCTTGCGCCTGCCCAACGGTCAGGCCGTGGAGCCGGTCCTCATCCGCAAAAAGTTCCTCAAATGGCAGGACGCGCACCCGGAATTTCCCCGCATCGTCTTTCATGGGCTGCGGCATTCCAGTGCCACCTACCAGCTGATGATCTCGGGCGGCGATGTGAAAGCCGTACAAGGCACGACAGGCCATGCCAGCGCGGATATGCTGGTCAATACCTATGCCCATATCCAGCAGACTTCCCGCAAAGAGCTGGGACAAAAGTTCGAGGAGAGCTTTTACAAGGAAGCCGGTAAGCCCGCTCAACCGTCTGAGATAGCCGGTGAGGCCGCCATCTCCATGTCCGCCTTGCTCGATCTGTTGAATAACGCCGATCCTGCGGTGAAGGCACAGCTTCGCCTGGCCCTCATGACCTGATGCAAATTCGGGCACAAACTGCAAAGGAATTCCACAGGATATAAAATCCTCCTGCGAAAAGCCTGACCGTGCAGAAACCGTGCACCGACCGTGCACTCCCCGCCTTTGGGCGGGTACATAAAAAGAAAAAGCGTCAAATCTTACGATCCAACGCTTTTCTTTGGTGCGCTCGTGGGAACTCGAATCCCAGGCCCTCTGATTAAAAGGACTTTCTAGGCAACATTCGTCAAATCAGCGCTTCTCGAAGCATCATCATTTTCTATTTATTATCGTAATTTTATTCTTATCGTTCTTTGCATTGTTTGCATTCCATGTATTGCTTTGCATCCATAATACAGGCATTCCGATGTGCAAAATGTGTAAGCGCTCAATAATCCCCCGTGAGGGATAAAGAAAAGAGCTCCCATAAGGAACTCAAATCGGTTAAAATTATTTGAGTTTGCAATACTCGGGTAGGCTTTCGGCCCAGGGGAGCAGT